>JAOPWI010000258.1 GCA_025965755.1 Frankiales bacterium
GATCTCCCGTCGCCCCGGCCGGGCCGGTCGTCGCCGCCGTCCGGGGCGCCCCCTGCGGCCTGGCGCTCCGGGGGGACCCGCCCGTCGTTCACGGACAGGTGGGCCTGAACGTCCGCGGCGATGTGCACGCGCACGCCGTCCCGGTCGATGCGGCTGCGCACCGTCGTGCTGACCCGGCGCTCGTGTCTGGTCATCGTGGGGCCTCCAGGCTGCAGCCCGTGGTCCGGCTGCCGTCAGGCGTGCTGTGCCCGGGACAGGCCGTCGGCACGCCCGGGCGGATCGTCGTTCACCCGAGCGGCCCCGCGTCAACGCCGTTCCCTCGGGGCAGCAACGCCTCGACGTCGTCTTCGTGGAGGTTCCCGTGCACCTGCGCCGCAGCGCCACCGTTGTCCTGACCGTTCCGGCCCTGCTGGTGGGAGCGGCCCTGCCCGCGGCCGCCGCGGAGGTCGTGGTGGTCAACTCCACCGACGGCCGCACCCTGGGCGCCGCGGACGCCGAGGTGGTCTTCGTCCGGGACGGCCGCGTCGACAGCACCAACTCCGCGCAGGCGCTCGGCAAGAACTGCACCGGCTGCCGCACCGGCGCGATGGCGCTGCAGCTGGTGCTGGTCGCCGGCCGTACGGACTCGCTGACGCCCTCCAACAGCGCCATCGCCGTCAACGAGAAGTGCTCCGGCTGCTACACGATCGCCCAGGCGCGCCAGGTGGTGCTCACGGTCCCGGCGGGCAGCCAGCTGTCCCGGCGCGGCAAGGAGCGGCTGGCCAAGCTCGACCGGCGTGCCGACCGCACGGTCGCCGAGCTCCTCAAGGCCCAGGCCACCGCGGCGCAGGTCGACGCCGCTGCCGACCGGCTGGAGGAGGAGCTCCGCGCGCTGGCGGACGAGCTGCGCCACGACGAGAGCTGACGAGAACCGTCTGACGGCCCCGGGTCGGCTCGTCCGCCGGCCCGGCGGCCCCCGGTCGTCGCCGCGGCGGCGCGGAGCGAGCCGGCAGCGTCAGCGCAGGGTCCCCGCCGGAAGCTCGGCCGGCCGGAGCGCCAGCCCGCGGTGGGGGTTCGCAGGGCCGCGGCGCCCTGCGGCGGTTCTCAGGGCTGTCCGGCGACCGAGCCCGGGTCGCTGCCCAGCACGGACAGGAGCCGCCGGACCTGCGCCGACGCCGGAGCTCGCCACACCAGCTCCACCGGCATGTGCAGCTCGGGGTCCATGGGGCGCAGCACGATGCCGTCCGCGCTCAGCGGCGCGGCGTGCGGGGCGACCGCCGCCACGAAGGGGGCGACTCCCCGGCCCTGGCTGACGGCCATGAGCATGCCCGTCATCGGCGCCAGCCGCGTCGGCTCGTACAGGATCTGGTCCCGCCACTGCGGGCCGTGCGGCAGCAGGTGCGCGACGAACAGGTCCCAGACGCCGGACGCCAGGTGCCTGGGGAACAGCGCGATGGGGACGTCGGCCAGCGCCGAGACGGGCACCCGGTCGAGCGCGGCGAGCTCGTGCCGCATGGGCAGGGCCAGCATCACCTCGGCGGTGCGCAGCACGCGGGCCTGCAGCTGCGGCGCGTCCAGCGCGCGTGCCCAGGTGAGGGCCGCCACCGCGCGGCCCTGCAGGACCGCCTGCTCGGCGTCCTGACCGTTGGTCGACATCAGGTTGACGTCCAGGTCCCGGTCCAGGGCGGCCAGCTCGTCGACCAGCACGTGCTCCAGGCCGGTCGTCACGCGGACGTCGATCGCCTCGCTGATCCGGCCGGCGGCCTCCACGGCGTCCCGCGCCCGCTCGGCGGCCACCAGCACCAGCCGGGCCTGGTCCAGCAGGGCCTCGCCGGCGGCCGTCAGGCTCACCCGGTGGCTGTTCCGGTCGATCAGCCGGGTCCGCAGCGCGCGTTCGAGCGCGGCCATCTGCTGGGACAAGGTCGGTGTCGAGATGCGCAACCGCGTCGCAGCCCTGCCGTAGTGCAGCTCCTCGGCGACGGCGACGAAGTATTTCAGTTGCCGCAGTTCCATCGTTCCTCGTCGGTCGGACACGGACATGGGCGATGCTGGGTGCGGTCCGCGAGTGATGATGCGGACAAGGTATCGGCCGCACGAGCCGGCTGCCTGGGCTGGTGCCGCCCCCGCCGGTCGCCGTTAGGAAAACCCTAACGTGCCAACATCAATTGCCGGTCCGGCTAGCGTGCCCGCGGGGACGGCGTCTGTCGATACTCCGGTCATGATCGTTCTAGCCGCGTCCCGCCTCGTTCGAGCCTCCCGGTCGGTGTCCTCGTGATCGGGGAACTGCCGCCGATCGGCAGCCGCGTCGTCGCCGGAGGGGTCGACCGGAAAGCGCCCGGAGACGACATCCACCGGCTGGTCGACGAGATGACGCAGACCTGGGACCTGTCCTCGGAGGAGGCCAACACCATCCGCGTGGTCGCCATGGAGCTGCTGGCCCAGGTTCTGCGCCAGGGCCGGGTCCCGGTCACCTTTCAGGGCGAGATCTTCCGCCGGGGCTTCCGCTTCGAGTTCGTCACCACGACCGGTCCGGCCGACGCCACGGCCGACGTGCGCAGCCGCCTGCTGGCCGCCGTGTGCTCGGCCCAGGGCGTGCAGCAGCACCCGCGCACCGACACGGTGTGGCTCGAACTCGACCGCACCGTCCGCTGGCCGGTCGCCTGAGCGGGCTGCCGGTCCGGCGCGAGCGACGACCACCGACAGGCCCGGTCCTGCGAGCGCAGCGCCGTCGCCCGGCCCGCGCCACGTAGCGTGCTGGGCGTGACCGACCTCTTCTCGCCGCTGACCTTCTCCCGCGGGCCGGCGTGGCCCAACCGCCTGGGCCTCGCGCCGCTGACCAACACCCAGAGCCACCCCGACGGCCAGCTGTCGGACGAGGAGCTGCACTGGCTGGCGATGCGGGCCCGGGGCGGCTTCGGCCTGGTCATGACCTGCGCTGCGCACGTGCAGCAGGGCGGGCAGGGGTTCCCCGGCCAGCTCGGCGTCTGGTCCGACGACCACCTGCCCGGGCTGCGCCGGATCGCCGGAGCCGTGCGGGACGCGGGCAGCGTGAGCGCCGTGCAGCTGCACCACGCCGGCATCCGGTCGCCGCAGGACCTGGTCGGGCAGCCGGTCGGTGCCTCCGACGACGCCGAGACCGGCGCCCGGGCGCTGACGACCGAGGAGGTCGAGCAGGTCACCGAGGACTTCGTGCTCGCGGCGCTGCGGGTGCAGGAGGCCGGCTTCGACGGCGTCGAGCTGCACGGGGCGCACGGCTACCTGCTGGCGCAGTTCCTGTCGGTCGAGACCAACCGGCGCACCGACCGCTACGGCGGCGGCCTGCAGCAGCGCGCCCGCCTGCTGATGGACGTGCTGGAGGGCATCCGCTCGCGCTGCCGGCCGGACCTGCAGGTCGGGCTGCGGCTGTCGCCCGAGCGGTTCGGCATGCAGCTGGGCGAGGTGCGCGACCTGGCCGCCGAGCTGCTGCGCTCCGGCGCCCTCGACTACCTCGACATGTCGCTGTGGGACGTCAGCAAGGACCCGGTCGAGGAGCAGCACCGCGAGCAGCGGCTGATGGCGCACTTCACCGCCCTGGACCGCGGCGACGTGCGGCTGGGCGTGGCCGGCAAGGTCATGACGGCCGCCCAGGCGCGCGCCTGCCTCGAGGACGGCGCCGACTTCGTGCTGCTCGGCCGGGCTGCCGTGCTGCACCACGACTTCCCGCTGCGCGCGCAGCAGGACCCGGCGTTCGCGGCCGTCGCCACGCCGGTGGAGGTGGACTACCTGCGGGAGCAGGGGCTGAGCCCGGCCTTCATCGACTACATGCGCGGCTGGCGCAACTTCGTCGCCTAGGGCAGCGGGGCGTACGTCCCGTCCAGGACGTGCTCGCGCACCTTGAACTTCTGCACCTTGCCCGACCCGGTCAGCGGCCACTCCTGCGCGACGTGCCACTGCGCCGGCGTCTTGTGCGGCGCCAGCGAGCTGCGGCACAGGGCCTTGAGCTCGTCCGCCGTGGGCGGGTCCTCGCCGGCCGCCGCGCGGACCACCGCGGCGACGCGCTCTCCGTACGTCTCGTCCGGCAGGCCCACGACGGCGACGTCGGCCACCTTCGGGTGGGTGAAGAGCAGCTGCTCCAGCTCGGCCGGATAGATGTTCTCGCCGCCCCGGATGATCATGTCCTTGAGCCGGCCGGTGATCCGCACGTAGCCGCGGTCGTCCATCGTTGCGAGGTCGCCGGTGTGCACCCAGCCGTCGGGGTCCACGGTCTCCGCCGTCTGCTCCGGCATCCGGTAGTACTCGAGCATCGCCTGATAGCCGCGGGCGCAGATCTCTCCCTGCTCGCCGACCGGCACGACGTCTCCGGTGGTCGGGTGCACCACCTTGACGTCGACGTTCCACAGCGGCCGGCCGACGGTCTCGGCCTTGTCCTCGAGGGTGTCGTCCGGGCTGGTCTGGGTCACGACCGGGCTCAGCTCGGTCTGGCCGAACACGGTGGTGAACGCGCAGCCGTAGGCCTTCTCGACCCGGCGGACCAGCGCCGGCGGCACCGAGGCGCCGCCGGACAGGGCGACCCGCACGCTGCCGACGTCGGTCGTCGCGAAGGCGGGGTGCTCGAGCATCGCGAGCAGCATCGTGGGCACGCCGGTGATCGCCTGCGGCCGGTGGGTGTCCAGCGCCGCGAGCATCAGGCCCGGCTCGAAGAGCTGGAGCAGGACGTACGTCGCGCGCCGGTGCGCGCAGCCGAGCACGCCCATGGCGCAGCCGCCGGTGTGGAACAGCGGCATGGCGCTGAGAAAGACGCCGCGGTCGGGCAGCCGGCCCCGCAGCCCGTAGTAGTTGGCGTTGTTGACGAGCCCGCGGTGGTGCAGCAGCGCGCCCTTGGGGAAGCCGGTGGTGCCGGACGTGTACTGGATCTGCGCCGGGTCGCCCGGGGACACCGCCGGCAGGTCGGTGGCCGGCGCCGGTGCCTCGCGGACCAGGCGCTGCCAGTCGGTGAAGCACAGCTGCTCGCGCAGGTCCGGCAGCCCCGAGACGGCCTCGGCGGCGAGGGCGGCCATGTCGGTGCCCCGGAACGCGCTGGCGTAGAACAGCCCGGAGGCCTGCGACTGCTCGAGCACGTAGCGCAGCTCGTTGGCCCGCAGGCCCGGGTTGGCGGTGACGAGCACCAGCCCGGCCAGCGCCACGCCGTACTGCAGGATGATCCATTCCGGAACGTTCGGCGCCCAGACGACCACGCGCTCGCCGGGGGCGTAGCGCTGCAGCAGCCAGCGCGCGCAGCCCTCCGCCTCCTGCAGCAACTCGGCGTAGGTCCAGGTGCGGTCGGTCCGGTCCGCGCCGGTCAGCGACGGGCCGGGCGGGGCGACCTCGATCAGGGCGAGCTGGTCGCCGGCGTCGGCGGCCGCCGCACGCAGCAGGTCGCCCACGGACAGCTCGGCCACCGGCTGGGAGGTGTCGGCCGCGAAGAAGGACTCGGTCAGGGTCATGCGGGTGCCTCCGGAAGGGGACCGCCACCGTCGGGAAGGGGCCGACCCGAGTCGCGCCAGGCGACCGCCGTGTGGAAGCCGTCGCGCTCGGCGAAGTCCTTGAACCAGCGTCCCTCGGGGGAGTGGCGGGTCATCCCGTCAAAGAACGTGGCGAGCGTCTGCGTGGCGGCCAGGCCCATGTTGTCGTAGGCCTGGTTGACCATCATCTTCTGCATGACCAGCTGGTTGGTCGGCACGCCGGCCATCCGGTCGGCCAGCTCGTCGACGCGCGCGTCCAGCTCGGCCTCGGGCACCGCCTCCAGCGCCAGGCCCCACTCGGCGGCTGTCGTGCCGTCGACGGTGTCGCCGGTCAGCAGCATCCGCTTGGCCCGCTGCGCGCCGAGCCGGTAGACCCACATGGCCGTCGTCGGGCAGCCCCAGACGCGGGCCGGCGGGTAGCCGATGCGCGCGTCGTCGGCCATGACCAGCAGGTCGCAGGACAGCGCGATGTCGCTGCCGCCGGCCACCGCGTACCCGCGGACCTTGCAGATCGTGGGCTTGAGCGACCTCCACAGCGTGAAGAAGTCGTCGGTGTTGCGCTTCATCTGCCGGTAGTCCTTGACCGGGTCCCACACCTCCTGCTGCACCCAGCGGTCGGTGCCGTCACCCTCGGCGAACAGCTTGAGGTCATAGCCGGCGCAGAACGCCCGGCCGGCCCCCTGCAGCACGATCACCCGCACGTCGTCGTCGTCGTTGGCCCGCTCGACCGCGGCCCGGATCTCGCCGGGCATGACGTCGTCGATGGCGTTGAGCCGCTCGGGACGGTTCAGGGTGACGTACGCCTTGCGGTCGCGTGTCTGGTAGGTCAGCGTTGCGTACTCGGTCAACGGGCTCTCCTGCTGCTGGTGGCGCCGGGACCGCGGGCTGGCCGGTCAGAGCGGCTTGAGCGGGCTCTGCGTCAGCTCGCGCGCGGTGCCGTACCGGCCGCGATCGGCGCGCTGCCCCACCGCGATGAGCCGGCCCAGCGCGGCCGCGAGCAGCGAGGACCCGACCAGCCAGCCTGCCGCCGCCATGCCCAGGTTCCGCATGGGCGGATCTTGCACCTCGACGGGCCCGTTCACACCATCCGGGTCACGACACGCCGGGCGGGGGACGGGCGCCCGGCGGGGCGCGTGGACGCCCTCCCCGCGCGCCCCGCCCGGGGCGCTGGCCCGGATGGCGACCGGCCGGCACCGGCTCGGGTGGCCGGACAGGCACACCCCGGCCGCCCGGTCCGCACCGGCTGCTCCACGCGGGTGGCCGGTCCTGGAGCGGTCCGGACATCCTCTGCGGCGCAGTAGGTTTAGGTCGCTTCGCCCTGTCGGGCCCCCTCCGGGACCGACCTTCATGACGGAGACGACGTTGACCGAGCTCCATGCTCTCCGTTCCGCACAGCGCGACGCCGCCGACCCTGCGCGGGTCCGCCTCGAGCTCGAGGGCGAGATCGACCTGCCCGCCACCCTGCGCCTGCAGGCCGATGTCGACGAGCTGCTCGAGGCCGGCGTCCGCGACTTCGTGCTGGACCTGTCCGACGTCACCTTCCTGGACTCGACCGGCCTGTCCTTCCTGCTCAACGTCCGCCGCCGCAGCCTCGCGGTCGACGGGTCGATGGCCGTGGCCGCAGTGAGCCCGGCCGTGTTCCGGCTGCTGCTCATCTCCGGCGTGCACCGGCTGCTGCTCACCCCCGAGATGATCGAGGAGGGCATGTCGGGCGGGGCGGTGACCGAGCAGCCCGCGCCGGTGTGACGCGCCTGGACGACGACCTGGCCCGCCACCTGTCCGAGCTCGCCCGCACGCTGGGGCACGAGGACGACCCCGCGGCCACGCTGGACGGGATCGTGCGGGCGGCCATCGAGCTGATTCCCGGCGCCGAGCACGCGTCCGTGAGCGTCGTCGTCAAGCGCCGCCGGGTGGAGTCCCGGGCTGCCTCCGGCGACCTGCCGCGGCGGGTCGACGAGGTGCAGGACCAGGTCCAGCAGGGTCCGTGCCTGGACGCCGCGTACGAGCACCGGACCGTCCGCGTTCCCGACCTGAGCTGCGAGCAGCGCTGGCCGGACTTCGCGTCGCGGGCCTGGGAGCTGGGCGCGGGCAGCATGCTGAGCTTCCAGCTCTACGTGGAGGACGACACCCTCGGCGCGCTCAACCTCTACGCCGGCACCGCGCACGCCTTCGACGAGGAGTCCGAGCACGTCGGCCTGCTGTTCGCCTCGCACGCCGCCGTGGCGTACGCCGGCGTGCGGCGCATCGGTGACCTCCGCCAGCGCGAGACCAGCCGCGAGGTGATCAGCCAGGCGCAGGGCATTCTCATGGAGCGGCACAAGCTCACCGCGGACCGGGCTTTCGCCCTGCTGGTACGGGTCAGCCAGGACACCAACCGCAAGCTGCGCGACGTGGCAGCCACGCTGGTCGGGACCGGAGAGCTGGGCAGCAGGGAGTAACCTGCCGTCAGGCGCAGCCCCTTGGCGGACCAGGGGAGCGGTGCCGGACCGCCCAGAGGTTCGCCATGACGGATGCCGCGTTCCCCGCCCGCGAGTGGCTCCAGGACATGCAGAACGATGTGCACGTCTGCGTCGAGGAGACCCGGCGCCTCGTCGCGCTGAGCCGGGCGCTGCTCGACAGCCTCCCGGCCTCGGCCGGCTGGCCCTCGGGCGCGGGGTCGCAGGACACCGCGCGCACGGGTTGAGCCGGCGGCCGCCCCGGCCCCTGGGTAGCGTGCCGCGCATGACCACGTACTGCGCTCCCTGCATCACCGAGCTCGCCCTCGTGCGCGAGGCCACCACCGCCGTCACCGGCACGGCGTCGTGCACCGCCCACGCGGTCCTGCTCGCCCACCCCGACGACCTGCCCGGCCGCCGTCGCCAGCGCCTCGCCGAGCTGCGCAAGCTGGCCGAGGCCAAGCGCGAGACCGCCTCTCCCGAGGAGGGCGTGCTGCTCGAGCTGCTCGTGCACGAGTACGCGCTGGCCTCGGCGATGGACATGGGCCCGACCGGCGGTCGCGGTCAGCAGCGCCAGGGCGGTCAGGGCGGCCAGGGCGGCGGCCAGGGCGGCGGCCAGGGCGGTCAGGGCGGCGGCCAGGGTGGCG
>JAOPWI010000284.1 GCA_025965755.1 Frankiales bacterium
GCCGGGCCGAGGCCGACGCCGACCGCGACCGGACGCCGCCGCGGGGTCGCCGCCCGGCGAAGGCCAAGCGCGTCGACGAGCCGGTCGACGAGCCGGTCGACGAGCCGGTCGACGAGCCGGTCGACTAGCCGGCGCGCAGGCCGGTGTTGGCCACCGGCGAGGTCGCGCTGAGCATGCTGACCAGCAGGAACGGGTCGTTCCTGCCGCGCGTCCAGCCGCGCGAGGTCAGGTCCACGAAGGGCACCTGGCGGATGGCCGCGGTGCGCTGGAGCGTCTGGTTGACGGCCGCGAGCGAGGAGGCGGTCGAGGTGGACTCCGGAACCGGCCCGACCAGGGCCAGGCCCGTGCCCGGCCGGACATGGGCGCGGACGTAGTCGATGAGGTGCAGCGTCGCCAGCTCGACCTCGGCGGCCGGGGCGGGGCGGTCGGCCTCGCCGCCCTGGACGACGACGAGGTCGTAGCGCTTGAGGTCCTCGGCGGTCTTGCGCAGCCGGACGACGTGCGCCCCGGTGGCCGGGTCGCTCGCGCGGGCGAAGCCGGAGCCGGGGCTCGTCCGGACGGTGACGTCCCAGCCGTACAGCGCGCCGGATCCGTCGAGCGTCGAGGCGGCCGTCTCGGCCAGGGTGTCCCCGCCCAGCACCAGGATGGACGTCAGGCGGGGGACCGGTCCCGGCTCCTCGGCGGTCGTGGCACCGGCCACGGTCAGCGCCGCGATCGAGCCGGCGCAGAGCAGGCCGGCGACAGCGGCGACCGGACGACGGACCGTCGGGGAGCAGAACAGGCGCATGTCAGGGTCTTCGGCGTCTCGCAGCCCGGCCTGTAGGCCGGATCGTCAGTGCGCCGGGCGCAGCAGGCCCTCCTGCACCACCGACACCGCCAGCCGGCCGTCGCGGGTGTAGATCGACCCCTCCGCCAGGCCGCGGGCGCCGCCGGTCCAGGGCGCGTGCTGGTCGTACAGCCACCACTCGTCGGCCCGGAACGGCCGGTGGAACCACATCGCGTGGTCCAGGCTCGCGCCGACGACGCCGTTCTGCCAGGACGCGCCGTGCACCAGCATCGTGGTGTCCAGCAGCGACATGTCGCTGGCGTACGCCACCAGGCACACGTGCAGCGTCGGATCGTCGGGCAGCCGGCCGTCGGCGCGCATCCACACCTGGGAGCGGTCCCGCCGCTCCTCGCGGTCCTGCGCCGCGCGCGGCGGGTCGCCGACGTAGCGCATGTCCATGGGCCGCGGGCGCACCAGCCAGCCGCCGATCTCCTGGGCGTACGGCTGCATCCGCTCCTGGAAGGTCGGCAGCGTCTCGGGATCGGGCACCACGGGCATCGGCTCGCCGTGCTCGAAGCCGCCCTCCTGGGTCTGGAAGGACGCCGACAGGTTGAAGATCGCCTTGCCGTGCTGCACCGCGACGACGCGCCGGGTCGTGAAGGAGCGCCCGTCGCGGATGCGGTCGACCTCGTAGACGATCGGAATCGCCGGGTCGCCCGGGCGCAGGAAGTACGCGTGCAGCGAGTGCACCGGGCGGTCGGCCGGCACCGTGCGGACGGCCGCGACCAGCGCCTGGCCGGCGACCTGGCCCCCGAACACCCGCTGCCGGTCGTCGTCGGCGGGTCGGCCCCGGAAGATGTCGACCTCGATGCGCTCGAGGTCGAGCAGCTCGACCAGCTGCTCGAGCTGCGTGCTCATGCCCGGTCCCGCCGCAGCCGCAGCAGGCCTTCCTGGACGATGGTGGCGACCCGCCGGCCGTCCTGCGTCCACAGCGAGCCGCGGCACAACGCCCGGCCGCTGCCGGCCCACGAGGAGTGCTGGTCGTAGAGGAACCACTCGTCGGCGCGGAACGGCCCGTGGAACCACACCGCGTGGTCCAGGCTCGCGCCGTGGATGTCCTCGTCCCAGGACAGGCCCTGACGCAGGAGCGCGACGTCGAGCAGCGTCATGTCGCTGGCGTAGGTCACGGCGCAGGCGTGCAGGAGGGGGTCGTCGGGCAACGGCCCGTTGGTGCGCATCCAGATCCGGCTCGTGGAGGAGGGCGCCGTGCCCTTGGCCTTGGCGACCGAGGCCAGGTCGTTGGTGCTGCGCGCCTCGAACGGGTTGTTGTCCCACCACGGCTCCGAGAGCCCGACGTCGGCCAGGCGCTCCTTCATGGTCGGGAACTGCTCCGGCGGCGGAACGCGCGGCATGGGGTCGGCGTGCTCGTAGCCCTGCTCGGCGATCTGGAACGACGCCGACAGGTGGAAGATCGCCTTGCCGTGCTGCACCGCGACGACCCGTCTGGTGGTGAAGGACTTGCCGTCCCGGATGCGGTCGACCAGGTAGACGATCGGCACGGTGGGGTCGCCGGGGCGCAGAAAGTACGCGTGCAGCGAGTGCGCCGCGCGGTCGTCCGGCACGGTGCGGCCGGCGGCGATGAGCGACTGCCCGGCGATGAGGCCGCCGAAGACGCGCTGGCGCTCCTCCTCGGGCTGCCGGCCTCGGAAGACGTCCACCTCGACGCGCTCGAGGTCGAGCAGGTCGACCAGCTCGTGAATCGTCTGCGTCTCGCTGGTCAGGGGCTCGGTCACCGGCGCATCCTGCCAGCCGCCGCGACCCGACGCGCGGAGCCGGCGCCGGCCCGGCCATGCCGGTGCGGGCGGTGAGCGGTCAGGTCTCGCGGACCTGCCCCGCGTCCAGGCGCAGGGTCCTCGTCACGTGCACCGCCTCGAGCAGCCGGCGGTCGTGGCTGACCAGCAGCAGCGTTCCGTCGTACGCGTCCAGGGCCTGCTCGAGCTGCTCGATCGCGGGCAGGTCGAGGTGGTTGGTCGGCTCGTCGAGGACCAGCAGGTTGACGCCGGCGGCCTGCAGCAGCGCCAGCGCGGCGCGGGTCCGCTCGCCCGGCGACAGGGAGCCGGCGGGCCGGTCGGTGTGGTCGGCCTTCAGCCCGAACTTCGCCAGCAGGGTGCGGCACTCCGACGCCGGCCAGCCGGTGACCTCCTCGAGAACCTCCACCACCGTGCGGTCGCCGCGGAAGCGCCCGCGCGCCTGGTCGATCTCCCCGACCAGCACGCCGCTGCCGAGCGACGCGCGCCCGCTGGTGGGCGGCAGCCGGCCGAGCAGCAGCGCGAGCAGCGTCGACTTGCCGGCGCCGTTCGGGCCGACCACGGCGAGGCGGTCGCCGTACGCGATCTGCAGGTCGACCGGACCCAGGACGAAGTCGCTGCCGTGGTGGACGACGGCCTGCGACAGCGTCGCGACGACGTCGCCGGAGCGGGGCGCCGCGGCGATCCGCAGCTGCAGCTGCCACTCCTTGCGCGGCTCGTCGACCTCCTCGAGCCGGTTGAGCTGGCTCTCGATGCCCTTCACGCGGGAGGCGGCGTGCGTGGCCGCCTCGATCCGCGCGCCCTTGCCGGCCCGGTCGTTGTCGGGCGTCTTGCGCTTGGCCCGCAGCGCCCCGCGGACGGACTGCTCGCGCTGCCGCTGCGCCTGCTGCACCAGCCCGGTGCGCTTGTCCTCGTACTCCTCGTACTGCTCCCGCTGCTGCCGCCGGGCCAGCGCGCGCGCCTGGAGGTAGGCGTCCCAGCCGCCGTTGTAGAGGCGGGCGGTGCGGGTCGGCCCGTCCAGGTCGAGCACCGAGGAGATGGTGCGGGACAGGAACTCGCGGTCGTGCGAGACGACCACCAGGCCCGCCTGCAGGCCCAGCACGAACTGCTCCAGGCGCTCCAGCCCGGCGAAGTCGAGGTCGTTGGTCGGCTCGTCGAGCAGGAAGACGTCGTAGCGCGACAGCAGGACGCTGGCCAGCGACGCCCGTGCCGCCTGCCCGCCCGACAGGGTGACCGTCTCGGCGGCGAGCAGGTCGGCCGCCAGGCCGAGGTCCTCGCACACCTCGGGCGCGCGGACGTCGAGGTCGGCGCCGCCGAGGTCCAGCCACCGCTCGAGGGCCGCGCTGTACGCGTCGTCGGCGCCCGGGGAGCCGACCGTCAGCGCCTGGGTCGCGGCGTCGAGGGCGGCCTGCGCCGCGGCGACGCCGGTGCGGCGGGCCAGGAAGTCCAGCAGCCGCTCGCCGGGGCGGCGGTCGGGCCCCTGCGGCAGCAGCCCGACGGTGGCCGTCGGGGGAGCCGTGGTGACCCGGCCCGAGTCCGCTTCCAGCTGCCCGGCGAGCGTCGCCAGCAGGGTGGACTTGCCGGCACCGTTCGGCCCGACGACGCCGAGCCGGGTGCCGGGGGCGACGGTCACCGAGACGCCGGACAGGACGAGGACGGGTCCGCGGACGACGGTGACGTCCGCGGCGACCAGGGTCGCGCTCACGACGAGAGGACCGTGCCGAGGTCGAAGCGCACCGGCCGGTCGAGCTGGGCGTAGGTGCACGAGCGGGCGTCCCGGTCCGGCCGGAAGTGCTTGAGCTGCGCGGTGTGCCGGAAGCGGCTGCCCTCCATGTGGTCGTAGGCCACCTCGACGACCAGCTCGGGTCGCAGCGGCACGAAGCTCCTGTCCTTGTCGCGGTTCCACCGGCTCGGCTCCCCGCCGGGCGCGCGGTGCTGCGTGCCGTCACCGAGCCAGGGGTGCGCCTCGCCGTCGGGCAGCAGGTACGGCTCGAGCTCGGCCACCAGCTCCGTGCGCCGCGCCATGGGGAACGACGCGGCGACGCCGACGTGGTGCAGCTGGCCCTGCTCGTCGTACAGGCCCAGAACCAGCGACCCGACGACCGGCCCGCTCTTGTGCCAGCGGTAGGCGCCCACGACGCAGTCGGCGGTGCGCGTGTGCTTCACCTTGCGCATGACGCGCTGGTCCTGGGCGTACGGCATGTCCAGCGGCTTGGCGACCACTCCGTCCAGGCCGGCGCCCTCGAACAGCGTGAACCACTCGCGGGCGAGCGCGGCGTCGCCGGTCGCCGGCGTGAGATGCACCGGCGGGCGGCTGGTGGACATCGCCTCCTCGAGCAGCGCGCGACGCTCGGAGAACGGCCGCTCCACGAGCGCGTCGTCGCCCAGAGCCAGCAGGTCGAAGGCGATGAAGGACGCGGGCGTCGTCTCCGACAGCATCCGCACCCGCGACGCGGCGGGGTGGACGCGCTGCAGCAGCGCCTCGAAGTCGAGCCCCTGGCCACCGGCGATGACGATCTCGCCGTCGACGACGCAGCGCTGCGGCAGCTCGCGCCGCACCGCCTCGACGACCTCGGGGAAGTAGCGCGTCAGCGGCTTCTCGTTGCGGCTACCCAGCTCCACCTCGTCGCCGTCGCGGAAGACGATGCAGCGGAAGCCGTCCCACTTGGGCTCGTACACGAACCCGCCCTCGGGCACGTCCGGCACGCTCTTGGCCAGCACCGGCTTCACCGGCGGCATCACAGGCAGGTCCATGACGTCAGTGTCCCGGACGGGCGCAGGGGCGGGGCTCAGCTCGCGCTGTCACCGGCGTTGACGGCCGCATCCCAGGCCACCCGGACCAGGTGGACCGCCTCGCCGACGGCGTTGCCGACCGAGGCGGCGGCCTGGTCGCCGCCGGTCGCGCCGAGCAGGACGACGAGGACGACGAGGATCAGGGCGACGCCCTTGGGGCTCACCGGGACCACCTGGACACGACCATGCGCGCAGGCTGGCACAGCGGTCACCCGTGGTCGCGCAGGCTGCCCGCGTGTCGCGCGTCTTGCGGTCGCCCGCGGGCTACCGTCCGGGCCGACATGGGAGGCGCGGTGGGCGAGGCGGACGACCGGCGCTCCGGCCTGGCCGAGGGCGCCGCGGGCCGGGACGGGCGGCCCCGCTCCACCGACTTCGTCTCCGCCGCCGAGACCGTCGTGCTGGATGTGCGCCGGCACCCGTGGCTGCTCGTGCCGCCGCTGTTTCGCACCCTGGCCGGCCTGGTCGTTCTGGTGGCCGGGCTGGGGCTGCTCCCGGTGCTGGCGTTCGCCGCGCTCGTCGCCGCGTGGGCGCGAGGGCGCCTGGCGGCGAGCCTGCGCACCACCGCCCTGCTCGCCGGCGGCATCGCCGCCGGGCTCGCCGTCCTGAGCAGCCTGACCGGTCCGGGGCTGCCCGCGCTGCTGCTGCTCGGCTGGCTCGCCGAGGACGTGGCCGACTGGTACACCGACCGCATGGTCGTGAGCGACAAGCGCATCTACCGGCGCTACGGCGTCATCACCCGCCACTCACCCTCGATCGCGCTGACCGGCATCGCCTTTCTGGACGCGTCCGTGCCGCCGCTCGGGCGGCTGCTCCACTTCGGCACCCTGCGGCTGGACTCGGTCGCGCAGCGCGACGCGCCGCTGTCGCACTTCGATCACGTCCCGGAGGTCACGGCGGTCTCCCACGAGATCCTGCGGCTGCGCACGCAGGCGTTGCCGCGGTTCCCGCAGCAGCCGCTCTGACCCGACGGGCTCGCGCCCTGGGACACTGGTCCCGTGACTCCTGGCCCGCGCCGCGTCCGCGACCCGTCCCGGGCGCTGAGCGCGCTGCCGGTCCGGCGCTCGGCGGCCCGCCCGTGACGCGGCTGCCTCCCGGCGACCCGGCGCGGATCGGCGGCACCCGCACGCAGCGCAGCTTCGCCCTGCGCCGGCGCACGACCGCCGGCCAGGCCGCCGCGCTGGAGCGGCTGCTGCCCTCGTACGCCGTGGTCGTCGACGGGCGACCGCTCGACCAGGAAGCCGTCTGGGGCCGGCGGGCGCCGCTGCTGGTCGAGGTCGGCGCCGGTACGGGAGAGGCGACCGTGGGGCTGGCGGCCGCGGACCCCGACCGTGACGTCCTGGCGATCGACGTGCACCTGCCCGGGCTGGGGGCGCTGCTGGCAGCCGTGGAGCGGGCCGGCCTGACGAACGTGCGGGTGGCCGACGGCGACGCCCGCGTGGTGCTGCGCGACCTGCTCGCTCCCGACTCCCTGGCCGGGGTGCGCGTCTTCTTCCCGGACCCGTGGCCCAAGACGCGGCACGCCAAGC
>JAOPWI010000299.1 GCA_025965755.1 Frankiales bacterium
CCGGTGTCGGCCCGCGGACCTCGCCGCGGGCTCCGGCGCGTCGTCCGCCGGGCGGGGGAGGCGGCCGTCCGGTAGGGGTGCGGTGTTCGGCGGGACCGCCGAAGGGCCGGCCACCGCGACGCGGTGGCCGGCCCTTCGGGTCGAGCAGTCCTGGACTAGATGTCGTAGTACAGGTGGACCTCGTACGGGTGCTGGCGCAGACGGAGCGCGTCGATCTCGTTGGTGCGCTTGTAGGCGATCCAGGTCTCGATGAGGTCCTCGGTGAAGACCCCGCCCTCGAGCAGGTAGTCGTGGTCGGCCTCGAGGGCGTCGAGCACGGCGTCGAGGGAGGCCGGGACCTGCGCCACGTCGGCCAGCTCGTCCGGCGGCAGCTCGTACAGGTCCTTGTCGACCGGCATCGGCGGCTCGATCTTGTTCTTGATGCCGTCCAGGCCGGCCATCAGCATGGCCGAGAACGCGAGGTACGGGTTCGAGGACGGGTCGGGGCAGCGGAACTCGAGGCGCTTGGCCTTCGGGTTCGAGCCGGTGATCGGGATGCGGATGCAGGCCGAGCGGTTGCGCTGGCTGTAGACCAGGTTGACCGGCGCCTCGAAGCCCGGCACCAGGCGGTGGTAGCTGTTGACGGTCGGGTTGGTGAAGGCCAGCAGCGACGGGGCGTGGTGCAGCAGCCCGCCGATGTAGTAGCGCGCGGTGTCCGACAGCCCGGCGTAGCCCACCTCGTCGTAGAACAGCGGTGCGCCGTCCTTCCACAGCGACATGTGGCAGTGCATGCCGGAGCCGTTGTCGCCGAAGATCGGCTTGGGCATGAAGGTGGCGGTCTTGCCGTACTCGTTGGCCGTGTTCTTGATGATGTACTTGAACAGCATCATCATGTCGGCGCTGGCGAGCAGGGAGTCGAACCGGTAGTTGATCTCCTGCTGGCCCGCCTAGCCGACCTCGTGTTGACCGCGCTCCACGATCATGCCGGCCTCCTCGAGCTTGACGGCAATCTCGTCGCGCAGGTCGGCGTAGTGGTCGGTCGGGGAGACGGGGAAGTAGCCGCCCTTCATCCGCGGCTTGTAGCCCAGGTTGCCGCCCTCCTCCTCGCGCCCGGTGTTCCAGGCGGCCGCCTCGGCGTCGATGAAGTGGTAGCTCGAGCCCGGCGTCGTGTCGTAGCGGATCGAGTCGAAGATGTGGAACTCCGCCTCGGCGCCGAAGTAGGCGGTGTCCGCGATGCCGGTGCCGCGCAGGTAGGCCTCGGCCTTCTTGGCGATGTTGCGCGGGTCGCGGGAGTACGCCTCACCCGTCAGCGGGTCGTGGATGAAGAAGTTGATGATCAGCGTCTTGCGGACGCGGAACGGGTCGATCCGGGCCGTCGTCGGGTCGGGCAGCAGCAGCATGTCCGACTCGTGGATCTCCTGGAAGCCGCGGATCGAGGAGCAGTCGAAGCCCAGGCCGTCGGTGAAGACCTCCTCGCCGAAGGAGCCAGCGGGCACCGTGAAGTGCTGCATGACTCCGGGCAGGTCGCAGAAGCGGACGTCGACCATCTCGACGTCCTCCTTCTCGATGTAGCTCAGGACCTCTTTGGCGCTGGTGAACAAGGGACGTCCTCCGGGTGGCGGGGCGGCGTGTGCGTCTCCAGCAACGTACGCGCGACGCATGACTGCCCGGTGTCCCGTGTGTTTCCCCCGCGTAACACCGGGCCCGGTTGCCCCGGCCCGCAGCGGGCGCACCGGGAGGCCGCACGGCTAGCCTCGAGGCATGGCGCGCTGGACCGGGACCTGGATGTCGGGGCCGTCCGCGGCCGGTGTGGAGATGCGCGCCGAGGGGGACTACCGCGGCCGCCGGCTCGGCCTGCCGGCTGACGGCCCGGGCTCGGCCGCCGCGTTCTCGACCCGGCTCGCCGCGTTCGCCATCGACGCGTTCGGGTCCGGCCTGGTCGCCCGGCTGATCGACCCCATCGAGGACACCGGGACCGTCGACGGCGGTGCGGCCCTCATGCCCGTGGTGGTGCTGGCGGTCGTGACGATCCTCGGGCTCGCCCTCGTCGGTCAGACGCCGGGCATGCGGCTGCTGCGCCTGCGGGTCATGCAGCTGTCCAGCCCCGGTGGCCCGCCCGGGCTCGTGCCCTCGGCGCTGCGTACGGCACTGCTGGTCCTGCTGGTCCCGGCGCTGGTCGCCGACCGTGACGGGCGCGGCCTGCACGACAAGGCGGCCGGAACGGTCGTGGTGCGGGCCTAGCGCTCAGCGCCCCCGGCCGCGGGGCACCCGGGTCGGGACCGGCCCCTTGGGGATCGGCATCGCCGTCGCCATGGCTTTGAGCTTGCGGTCCAGGATGTTGACGTCCTTGGGCTTGACGTTCTGGGGCAGCTTGACGAAGTGCCGCTCCAGGCCCCGCAGCGGCACCTGGCCCTCGCCGTCGCCGACGGTCACCTCGTAGACGGGGGTGTCGCCGATGAAGCGGGCCAGCTTCTTCTTCTCGTTGCCCAGCAGGCCCTTGGTACGCGACGCGGAGCCCTCGGCGACGAGCACGACACCGGGCCGCCCGACCACGCGGTGGACCAGGTCCTGCTCGCGCGTGAACCCGACAGCCGGCGTGACCCGCCAGTCTCCGCGCATGTTCTGCAGCACCGCGGCGGCCGCGCCGAGCTGGCCCTCCACCTGCGCGTACGCCGACTTCTGCACCCGCCGGCCGAACACGACGGTGGCCGCGAGGATGCCGGCCATCAGGCCGAGGAAGCCCGTGTACCAGGGGTGGTCGATGACGAAGCCGATGGCCAGCAGCAGCAGGAACGGCGCGAGAAAGGCCGCCGTGACGAACAGCGTCAGCCGCGGGTCGCTCTTGCGCGTCAGGGCGAACGCCTGGCGGACCTGCTTGGCGCGCGCGCCTCTGGGCGGCTTGGGCTTGGCGGGCACGCCCTTGCCGCCCTTGCCGAGCGGGGTTGCCTTCTTGCGACGGAGCGAGACCATGAGCCCAGAGCCTAGGCGTCGCCCGACTTCGCAGCGCGCTTGGCGGCACGCTTGGCGACCCTCTCGGCGGTCTGCCGGCGGGCGATCTCCCGCGCCTGCTCGGGGGTGGGCGCGCTGCCGCCGCGCGAGGCGGGCACCCACCAGTCGTCTCCGGGGCTGCGCGGGCCGCCGCGGTAGGTCGCGAGGGCCTCCTCGAGCAGCGTCTGCATCCGGGCCTTGAGCTCGGCGGTCACCTGCACCGGGTCGGCGCCGGGCGCGGGCGTGAAGGGCGCGCCGACGACGATGCGCACGTCCGTACCGCGGGTGAGGTCGCGCGGTCGGCCCTTGGTGAAGATGCGCTGGCTGCCCCAGATGACGCACGGCAGCAGCGGGACGCCGGCCTGCAAGGCCATCCGCGCCGCTCCGGTCTTGAACTCCTTGAGCTCATAGGACTGCGAGATGGTCGCCTCCGGGAAGACGCCGACGATCTCGCCGCGCGACACGGCGTCGACCGCGAGCTTGTAGCTCTCGGCCGCGGCGCCGGTGCGGTCGACCGGGATGTGCTTCATGCCGCGCATCAGCGGGCCGCTGACCGGGTGGTCGAAGACCTCCTTCTTGGCCATGAAGCGCACCAGCCGGCCGGCCGGCTGCGTCGCCAGGCCGGCGAAGGTGAAGTCGAGGTACCCGACGTGGTTGATGGCCATGACCGCGCCACCGGTGCGCGGAACGTTCTCCACCCCGGTGACGTGGAACTTGATGCCCAGGCCGCGGAAGACCGCCTTGGCCAGGGCGATGACGGGCGTGTAGACGGGCTCGACCATGGTCGAACGCTAGCGCCCCGACCCGGACGGCTCAGCGAGCGGCGCGCACCGTCAGCTCCTCGCGCTGCTGCGCGACCAGCATGGCCGTGTCGGCGTCGCGCCGGCCGCGGGCCCGGACGGCGCCCTCGGACATGCTCGCCCAGGCGTTGCGCCGGGCGGTCCGCTGCCCGCCGTGCGGCAGGACGGTGAGGACGACGGTGGCGAGCAGCGACATGGGGACCTCCACGAGGGGTGCGGGCTCGCGCTCACCGTCCCGGTCCCTCGTGGCGTTCCTGTGACCTCCGCGTGAACGTCGCGCGGCCTGCGGCGCACGGTCAGGCGGGGGTGACCGCCTCGCCGTGCTCCCGGGCGAGGTCGTCCCGCCCGAGGCGGGCGAGGTCGTCCCGCCGGAGGCGGGCGAGGTCGTCCCGCCGGAGGCGGGCGAGGTCATAGAGGCGCCCGGCGCGGTAGGAGGACCGCACCAGCGGCCCGCTCATGACGCCGGCGAAGCCGATCTCCTCGGCCTCCTGCTGGAGCTCGACGAACTCCTCCGGCTTGACCCAGCGCTCCACCGGGTGGTGGCGCTTGGACGGCCGCAGGTACTGCGTGATGGTGATGAGCTCGCAGCCGGCGTCGTGCAGGTCCTGCAACGCCTGGCTGATCTCCTCGCGCTCCTCGCCCATGCCCAGGATGAGGTTGCTCTTGGTGACCAGGCCGTCGGCGCGGGCGGCGGTGAGGACGGACAGCGAGCGCTCGTAGCGGAACGCCGGGCGGATCCGCTTGAAGATGCGCGGCACGGTCTCCACGTTGTGGGCCAGCACCTCGGGCCGCGAGGAGAAGACCTCCGACAGCTGGTCGGGCACGGCGTTGAAGTCGGGAATGAGCACCTCGACCCGGATGCCGGCGAGGGCGGCGTGCACCTGGCGCACCGTCTCGGCGTAGAGCCAGGCCCCGCCGTCGGGCAGGTCGTCACGGGCGACGCCCGTGATGGTGGCGTACTTCAGGCCCATGGTGGCCACCGACTCGGCGACCCGGCGGGGCTCGTCCCGGTCGTAGTCCGTCGGCTTGCCCGTGTCGATGTCGCAGAAGTCGCAGCGCCGGGTGCAGACGGACCCGCCGATGAGGAAGGTGGCTTCGCGGTCCTCCCAGCACTCGTAGATGTTGGGACAGCCGGCCTCCTGGCACACCGTGTGCAGGCCCTCGCGCTTCACCAGCCCCTTGAGCTCGGTGTACTCCGGCCCCATCACCGCCCGGGTCTTGATCCAGGACGGCTTCTTCTCGATCGGCGTCTCGGCGTTGCGCACCTCGAGGCGGAGCAGCTTGCGCCCTTCAGGCGTCACGGCAGTCACGTCTGACGATAACGCCGGGGGGACGTGCAGGCTTCCTGATGACGGGGCAGGCTGCCGCCATGGACTTCAGGATCTTCACCGAGCCGCAGCAGGGCGCGACCTACGACGACCTGCTCGCGGTCGCCCGGACGGCCGAGGACGCGGGCTTCGACGCCTTCTTCCGCTCCGACCACTACCTGGTCATGGGTGACGGGGACGGGCGGCCGGGGCCCACGGACGCGTGGGTCACCCTCGCCGGGCTGGCCCGCGACACCCACCGGATCCGCCTGGGCACGCTGGTCACGGCGGCCACCTTCCGGCACCCCTCGGTGCTGGCCATCTCGGTCGCCCAGGTCGACCAGATGTCCGGCGGCCGGGTCGAGCTCGGCCTGGGCACCGGCTGGTACGAGCAGGAGCACACCGCGTACGGCCTGCCGTTCCCGCCGCTGGGCGAGCGGTTCGACCGCTTCGAGGAGCAGCTGCAGATCGTCACGGGGCTGTGGGACGCCGAGGGCACCTTCGACTTCGCCGGCGAGCACTACGTGCTGCAGGGGTCGCCGGCGCTGCCCAAGCCGGTCCAGCGCCCGCACCCGCCGGTGATCATCGGTGGCGGCGGGGCGAAGCGCACTCCGCGCCTGGCCGCGACGTACGCCGACGAGTTCAACATGCCCTTCGCCTCCGTCGAGGCGACGGCGAAGCAGTTCGGCCGGGTCCGCGAGGCGGCGGCGCAGACCGGCCGCGAGGTCGCGCTCAGCGCCGCGCAGGTGCTGTGCGTCGGCCAGAACGACGGCGAGCTGCGGCGCCGCGCCGCGGCCATCGGGCGCGAGCTGGACGAGCTGCGCGAGAACGGCCTGGCCGGCACGCCGGACGAGGTCGTGGACAAGATCGGGCGCTACGCCGAGGCCGGTGCCTCGCGGATCTACCTGCAGGTGCTCGACCTGTCCGACCTGTCCCACCTCGAGCTCGTTGCCGAGGCGGTGGTGCCGCAGTTGGCCGGGTGAGGCGCGCGCCCTTCCGCGCGACCGGCGCCCGGATGCGCGAGGCTGTGCAGTGTGGGGGACCCGCGCACCGCTGCCTACGTGCAGGCCTACGCGCTCTGGGAGGCCGTTCAGGGCGAGGGCCACGAGCAGGCGGCGGCGCAGCTGCCTGAGCTGCTGGCCCGGGCCGAGCGGGCCGGCTGGGGCGAGGTGGCCTTCGTCGCCGCGGCGGCGCAGACCGTCTACGGGGTGGTGCGCCCCACCCCCGAGACGCGCACCGCCGCCGAGAACAACGCGTTGCTGGAGCGCGCCGAGCTGCTCCAGGCGCCCGCCTTCGTCGCGGTGGCGCTCGCCCTGCGCGCGGTCGCTGCAGCCGGCCGGGGCGACACCGAGGTGGTCCTGGCCGACGCCGGCCGCGCGGTCGCGCTGCTGGACGCCGGCGACCTGCCGGCGCTCGACCGGTGCACGGCGTACGTCGTCTGCGCGGCCGCGTACAACGCCCTGAGCCTGTGGGAGCTGGGCGACGAGCTGTACGGGCGGGCGGTCGCCCTCGAGCCCGAGTGCCTCGTCACGGCCCAGGCGCCGGCGATCGCGACGAACCTGGTGCTGATCCGGCTGGAGTGGGGCACCAGCCTGCTCGAGATCGGCGAGCAGGAGCAGGCCCGCGAGCAGCTGGAGCGGGCCCTGCAGGCCGTGCGCGACGCCGAGGGAACGGTGCTGCCCGAGCTGTGGCGACGTGACCTGGACGCCTGCCAGGGCGCGCTGCGGCTGCTCCTCGGCGAGGGCGACGTCGAAGCGCTGCTGGCCTCGACCGAGCGCCAGCGGGCGGGGCTCGCCGCCGCGGGCGACCTCGAGGTGCTCGCGCTGCTGGACGCCTGCCGGGCGCTGGTCCTGCTCCGCCGCGGGTCGGTGGACCAGGCCCGCGCCGCGCTCCGCGCCGGGACGCCGACGTCCAGCTCGACCGGGGCCCGCTCGTTCCCCGCCTGGGAACGCGCCCGGGTGGCCGCGGCCGCCGATCCGGGCGAGGGCGTCGACGCGGCGGGGGAGTACGGCCTGCTGGTCAGCCGGCTGCGTTGGCAGTCGCGGGCGGCCGTGCTGGTGTCCGCGCGGTCCTTCATCGCCATGGAGCGGCTGCAGGTCGAGCACCGGCGCCTGACCCGGGACGTCTACACCGACCCGCTGACCGGCCTGCAGAACCGTCGCGCCTTCGACGCCTGGCTGTCCCGGCCGTCGGGGCGCACGAACGGAGCCGCCCTGCTGCTGCTCGACCTGGACAGCTTCAAGCGCGTCAACGACACGATGGGCCACGGCACCGGGGATGCGGTCCTGCGCGCGGTCGGTGCCATCGTGGCCGACCACGTCCGCCCGGGGGACCTGGCGCTGCGCCAGGGCGGGGACGAGTTCGCGGTCGTTCTGGATCAGGTCGTGGCGCTCGACGCCACGGCCGCCGTCTCGCGGGCGGCCGAGTTGCGGGCCGCCATCGGAGCCTTCCCGTGGGAGCAGCTCGCGCCCGGGCTGTCGGTGGATGTGAGCATCGGCGTCGCTCTCGGGCCGCACGGCGCGCCGACCGAGCTGTACCGGCTCGCCGACGAGGCGCTCTACCTGGCCAAGGGCCACGTGCGCGGGGTCGTGCTGCTCGAGGTGGCGCCGGCCGACGTGGGCTGACGCCGGCTCAGCCGACCGGCAGGGCGAGCAGCTCGGGCAGGCGCCGCTCGACCAGCGGCAGCACCTGCTCCACGGTCACGTCCCGGCCGAGCTCGCGCGACAGCGAGGTCACGCCGGCGTCGGCGATGCCGCAGGGGACAATCCGGTCGTACGCGCTGAGGTCCGGATCGCAGTTGAGGGCGAAGCCGTGCATGGTCACGCCGCGGGCGACCCGGATGCCGATCGCCGCGACCTTGCGGGCACCGTCGGGCGTCCAGACGCCGGAGCGGCCGTCGACCCGGGCGGTCGCGAGCCCGAGGTCGGCGCAGACGTCGAGGAGCAGCTGCTCGGTGCGGCGGACGTAGGCGACCACGTCCACCGGGTCGGCCAGGCGCAGCAGCGGGTAGCCGGTCAGCTGGCCGGGCCCGTGCCAGGTGATCTTGCCGCCGCGGTCGACGTCGACGACGGGCGTCCCGTCGGAGGGGCGCTCCCACGGGTCGGTGCGCCTGCCCGCCGTGTAGACCGGCTCGTGCTGCAGCAGCAGGACGAGGTCCTCGGCGCCGTCGGCCACCTCGGCGTGGCGGGCCCGCTGCAGCGCCCAGCCGTCCTCGTACGGGACGAGGCCGGGAACCCGCAGAACGCGCACACCGGCAAGCCTAGTCCGGGCGGGCCCTCCCGGCTCAACGCCCGGAGAGGCGACGGCGGGACGGCCTACAGGCGGCGCGTCGTGACCTGCGTCTCGCCGTCGGGCTCCACCCGCCAGGCCGAGGCGCCGTCGCGGTCGGTGACCGCCTCGAGCAGGTCGCCGTCGACGTAGTGCAGGCCGACGCCGTCGTCGGCGGCGTAACCCGGCGCGAGCACCCCCTCGCGCACCAGGCGCTGGTAGAGCGGTCGCCGCCGCGCCTCGCTGTCGTAGTGGGGGCAGTTGCTGCCGGCCACCAGGCCGAGCCCGTCGGTCCACGGCCGGAGCTCGGGGCCGTAGGAGTCGGTCGTCCCGCCGCTGTGCCAGCACAGCGAGCCGGCCGAGACCCCGAACAGCACGACGCCGGCCTCGTGCGCCTCGCGCATGACCTCGTCCACCCCGTGCAGCCGCCACAGGACCATCAGGCCGGCCACCGAGCCGCCGCCGACGTAGATCGCGTCCTGGGCCAGCAGGTGGGCCCTGAGGTCGTCCACGTTGGGCATCGGCAGCAGCGCCAGATGGCTCGCCGTCACCGGCCGGCGGTCGTACGACGCCCAGCAGGCGTACCACTGGGCGATCCGGGCGACGTCGTCGCCGGTGGCCGTGTAGAGCGCGCACACCTTCGGCGCCTCGGCGCCGCTGAGGTCCAGCGCGTGCTCGACGAGCGGCCCCGGCGTGGCGCCGTACCGGGTGTCGGAGCGGAAGCCGCCGCCGCCGATGGCGAGGATGGTCATGAGGTCGTCAGCTCCTGCAGAGGGCGGGTGGCGGCGCGCCGGCCGCGCCGCAGCGCGCCCGGACCGAGGAAGGGTCGTGGCGGTCCGCGGACACCCGCGCAGCGCGGCGG
>JAOPWI010000386.1 GCA_025965755.1 Frankiales bacterium
ATGATGGAGACCGACGACGAGAAGACCCAGATGCGCTACGCCCAGGCGCTGGCCGACTGGGGCGACGCCGGTGGCTACGACGCCGAGGTCCTGTGGGACGTCTGCACGATGGCGGCGCTGGGCGTGCCCTTCGAGACCTGCCAGTACCGCGGGCTGTCCACGCTGTCGGGCGGCGAGCAGAAGCGGCTGGCGCTCGAGGCGCTGCTGCGGGGTCCGGACCAGGTGCTCCTGCTCGACGAGCCGGACAACTACCTCGACGTGCCGGGCAAGCGCTGGCTCGAGGCGGCGCTGGCCGACTCGCCCAAGACCGTCCTGTTCGTCAGCCACGACCGCGAGCTGCTCGCCCGCACGGCCACCCGCGTGGTGACCATCGAGGCGCACGGCGCCTGGGTGCACGGCGGCGGGTTCGCGACCTACGGCGAGGCGCGCGCGGCCCGCCGCGCGCGGCTCGCCGAGCTGCACAAGCGCTGGGAGGAGGAGCACCAGCGGCTGCGCCAGCTGATGTTCACCCTGCGCGAGCAGGCCAAGATCAGCCCGGACATGGCCAACCGCTACCACGCCATGAAGACCCGGCTGGACAAGTTCGAGCAGGCCGGCCCGCCGCCGGAGCAGGTGGTCGATCAGAAGGTGACGATGAAGCTGCGCGGCGGCCGCACCGGCGTCCGCGCGCTGACCTGCGAGAGCCTGGAGCTCACCGGGCTGATGAGGCCCTTCGATCTCGAGGTGTTCTACGGCGAGCGGCTCGCCGTGCTCGGGAGCAACGGCAGCGGCAAGAGCCACTTCCTGCGACTGCTGGCCGGCCAGCCGGTCGCCCACACCGGCGTGGCCCGTCTCGGCGCGCGGGTGGAGCCCGGCTGGTTCGCCCAGACCCACGAGCAGCCGGACCTGTACGGCAGGTCGCTGGTCGACGTGCTGCACCGCGGTGACGACCGCCGGCGCGGGCTGGAGCGCGGCCAGGCGGTCGGGGCGCTGCGCAGGTACGAGCTCGACGGCCAGGCCGACCAGGTGTTCGACACCCTGTCGGGCGGCCAGCAGGCCCGCTTCCAGGTGCTGCTGCTGGAGCTGTCCGGCTGCACCCTGCTGCTGCTCGACGAGCCGACCGACAACCTCGACCTCGACAGCGCCGAGGCGCTGGAGGAGGGGCTGGCGGCCTTCGACGGCACCGTCGTCGCGGTCACGCACGACCGGTGGTTCGCCCGCGGCTTCGACCGCTTCCTGGTCTTCGGCGCCGACGGCAGGGTCTACGAGGCGCCCGAGCCGGTGTGGGACGAGGGCCGGGTCGTCCGTGCCCGCTGACCGGCGTCCGGCCCGCTGCCCGCTGGCGGCGACGAGCCCGCCACGGCGTGGCGGCCGCGAGATTTTGCCGGCGGCGGGCCGCTCGGGTACCGTGGCGGGCTGTTGCCCCGGCGCGCCTTGTTGACGCGCGTGCTGTCGGGCCCTCAGGACCTCCAGGGAAGAAGAAGAGCCGTGCGCACGTACCAGCCCAAGCCCTCCGACATCACGCGTCAGTGGCACGTCATCGACGCCACCGACATCGTGCTCGGTCGGCTGGCCAGCCAGGTCGCCACGCTCCTGCGCGGCAAGCACAAGCCGTACTACGCGCCGCACCTCGACACCGGTGACTTCGTCGTCGTCATCAACGCCGAGAAGATCGCGATGACCGGCAAGAAGGCCGAGCAGTCGATGGTCTACCGCCACTCCGGCTTCCCGGGCGGTCTGTCGCGCACGTCCTACGCCGACGTGCTGCGCAGCCAGCGGCCCGAGCGCATCGTCGAGAAGGCCATCAAGGGCATGGTTCCGCACAACACCCTGGGCCGTCAGATGCTGAGCAAGCTCAAGGTCTACGCCGGCCCGACGCACCCGCACGTCGCTCAGAACCCCCAGCCGTACGAGCTGACCCAGGTCGCTCAGTGACCCCGAACACCGCCACGTCGTCCCGCACCCGGCGCGCGGCCAGGGCCGCAGTCATGCCCGTTCCCCACACGAAGGAGTCCGTGGCGTGACCGCCCCGACCCAGAACCTCGCCCAGACCGTCGGCCGCCGCAAGGAGGCCATCGTCCGCGTGCGCCTGCTCGCCGGCTCCGGCCAGTACAAGCTGAACGGCCGCACCCTCGAGAACTACTTCCCGAACAAGGTGCACCAGCAGCTCATCAACGAGCCGTTCGTGACGCTCGAGAAGACCGAGCAGTACGACGTCATCGCGCTGCTCAACGGCGGCGGCATCTCCGGCCAGGCCGGTGCCCTGCGCCTGGGCATCGCCCGCGCGCTGCAGGAGATCGAGCCCGACGACCGCCCGGCGCTGAAGAAGGCCGGCTTCCTGTCGCGCGACTCGCGCATCAAGGAGCGCAAGAAGTACGGCCTGAAGAAGGCCCGCAAGGCGCCGCAGTACTCCAAGCGCTAGCCCGTCCCGTCGAGGCGGCCACCCGGTGGGTGGCCGCCTCCGGCATGTCTGGAGATCCCCATGGCACGGCTGTTCGGCACGGACGGCGTACGCGGCCTCGCCGGCGGTGAGGTGCTCACCGCCGAGCTGGCGCTGCGGCTCTCGGCGGCCGCGGCGCTCGAGCTGCTCGGCGCGCCGCTCGCCC
>JAOPWI010000396.1 GCA_025965755.1 Frankiales bacterium
GCCGGCGCCGCGCGCCGCGCCGTCCCCCGCCGACGTGTCGGCCGGGCCGTCACCGGCCGCCCCGTCGTCACCGGTGCGGCCCACGGGAACGCGGGCCGGCAGCTACATCTACGAGACGTCCGGCACGGTCACCGCCGGCGCGCCCCAGGAGGTGTCGGGCACGTCGACGCTGCGGGTCGAGCCGGTGTCGGCCGGCACGCAGCACACCGTTCTGGAGGGCGACCAGGGCCGGACCGAGACCGACGTCCTGATCAAGGCCGACGGCACGTACGTCACGCGGCTGGTCGTCACCAACCCGGCCTTCAGCAAGGACTTCCGGCCGGCCCCGGCCGCGCTGCTCGCGCCCGAGCCGGCCGACCCGGGGCGGCGGTGGACGTGGCGGACGACGTCGACCGACGGCAGAACGCGCGTGTCGGCGAGCAACCGGGTGCTGCGCGCGGAGACCGTCACCATCGGCGGCCGACAGGTCGCCGCTCGCGTCCTCGAGACGGTCCTCGTCATGCGCGGGGATGTCACCTACGACGCCACCACCACCACCTGGTACGCACCTGAGGAGCGACTGCCCGTGAAGGACCGCACGAACGGCAAGGGCATGGTCAGCGGCTTCACCTTCTCCGCCGACGTGACCAGCACGATGCGCTCGACGGAGCCGTCCTGATGCGCGCCGTCACGATCCCGTCGCCGGGAGGTCCCGAGGCGCTCGTGCTGGCCGACGTGCCCGATGCGGTCGCCGGCCCGGGGGAGGTGCTGGTCGAGGTCGCCGCGTCCGCGGTCAACCGGGCCGACCTGCTGCAGCGGCGCGGCTTCTACAACCCGCCGCCCGGTGCCTCGCCGTACCCCGGGCTCGAGTGCTCGGGCCGCGTCGCCGGGCTCGGCGAGGGCGTGACCGGCTGGCAGGTCGGTGACGAGGTGTGCGCGCTGCTGGCGGGCGGCGGCTACGCCGAGCTGGTGGCCGTTCCGGCCGGCCAGCTGCTGCCGGTGCCCCAGGGGGTCAGCCTGCTGGAGGCGGCCGGGCTGCCCGAGGTCGCGTGCACCGTGTGGAGCAACGTCTTCGACCTGGCTGCGCTGCAGCCGGGCGAGGTGCTGCTGGTGCACGGCGGCACCAGCGGCATCGGCACCTTCGCGATCCAGCTGGCCACCCGCTTCGGCGCGCGCGTGGTCGTCACCGTCGGCTCGCCGGAGAAGGCCGCCCGCGCGCTGGAGCTGGGCGCCGAGCGCGCGGTGCTCTACCGCGACGAGGACTTCGTCGAGCAGGTGCGCGCCCACACCGGCGGCCGCGGCGCCGACGTCGTGCTGGACAACATGGGCGCGGCCTACCTGCCGCGCAACGTGCAGGCGCTGGCCACCGGCGGCCGCCTGGTGGTCATCGGCCTGCAGGGCGGCGCGACGGGCGAGCTGGACCTCGGCACGCTGCTGATGAAGCGGGCCGCCGTGCACGCGACCTCGCTGCGCGCCCGACCGGCGCACGAGAAGGCCGCCATCGTGGCCAGCGTGCTCGCGCAGGTCTGGCCCGCGGTCGAGGCCGGCGACGTACGACCGGTCATCGACCAGGTGCTGCCCCTCGAGCAGGTGGCCCGGGCCCACCAGGTGCTCGAGGACAGCACCCACGTCGGCAAGGTGCTGCTGCAGGTCCGTTAGCGGATGCCCAGGCCCCCCGCGTCCACGACCAGCCGGGCCAGCGGCGTGCCGAGCTCGGCCAGCCGGGCGCAGCCCTCGGCGCCCAGGTGGGCGTACGGGGGGACGGACAGCCGGTCGGTGTCGTCCTCGAGGCGCTGCCTGCGGGCCCTGCCCTCGTCGGTGAAGCTCCCGTCCAGCTGCAGCCAGCCGCGCCCGGCCAGGCTCTCGACGGCGCCGTCCCACTGCGCGTCCGACCAGCCCCGGGTGGACTGCAGGCCCTTGCGGCTCCAGCTGTCGCCGACGGCGACGTGCAGGACGGCCGCCTCCAGCCCGGACAGGCCCTGGTGCACCAGCGCGGCGATGTGGCCGTCGCCGCGGTACTCACGCAGCAGGCTCTGCGCATGCCACAGCGCCACGTGCGGCTGCTCGGGCCAGTCCAGAGCGGCGTGCGCCGCGTACAGCGGGCGGCCCTCCGGCGCGCAGCCCTGCGTGGCGGTGCGGGCCAGCTCGGCCGCCTCGGCCACCTCCGGACCGTCCACCCGGTCGCCGAGGAGACGGCGCAGCGCCCGGTCCACGGCCCGGAACCGGGCCGCGACGAGGTCGGCGGGCGAGGCGACGTCCCACGCGCCGGTCATGCCGAACGCGACCACGGACGGCGAGAAGTTGAAGAAGGTCGCCGTCACGACGTCCGGACCGACCGCCCCCATGGCCGCCGCCCGGGCCGGGAAGTACGCCTGAGCGGGGTTGGCCTTGAGGTCGAAGCCGAGCGCGGAGTACTCCTCCCGGCCCTCCGGCGCGAAGTAGATCATCGAGTGCAGCGGCTCGACGGCCCGCCAGGTGGAGCGGGCGATGTCCGGGGTCACGCTCGGTGCGGTCATGGTCACAGGGCCTCCAGGGGCGGGTCGACGGTGAAGTCGTCGTCGTCGGAGGTGTAGCAGGTCGCCCCGGCGCCCACGGTGCGCCAGGCCTCGGTTCCGGGGAACATCGGCCACCCGGTCAGGTGAGCCGGCGACCTGCCGGGGCAGGATGCGGGTCATGAGCGAGCAGCCGGGTCAGGGTCAGCAGGTCGTCGTCGTCGGAGCGGACGGGCAGCCCGTCGGAACGGTCCAGGTGCCCGAGGCGGACGGGTCGGAGGAGCGCAACCCGGTCGAGTTGGTCGAGCAGCCGGCCAAGGTCATGCGGATCGGCTCGATGGTCAAGCAGCTGCTCGAGGAGGTCCGGGCCGCTCCCCTGGACGACGCCGCCCGCACCCGGCTGCGGGAGATCCACGACAGCTCGATCAGGGAGCTCTCCGACGGCCTGGCGCCCGAGCTGCAGGCCGAGCTGGAGCGGCTGACGCTGCCCTTCACCGACGACACGGTGCCCTCCGACGCCGAGCTGCGGATCGCCCAGGCCCAGCTGGTCGGGTGGCTGGAGGGGCTGTTCGCCGGCATCCAGACCGCGCTGTTCGCCCAGCAGATGGCCGCCAAGATGCAGCTCGAGCAGCAGGGCCGCGGCCGGGTCGCGCTGCCCGGCGGGCCGCACGCCCCCGGCATGCCCGGCGGCGGCGCCCAGGGTGGGACGGGGCAGTACCTCTAGGACCTAGAACCAGCGCTCGAGAACCTGGGCCACGCCGTCGTCGTCGTTGCTGGCGGTGACCTCGTCAGCGACCTCGAGCACCTCGGGGTGGGCGTTGGCGACCGCGACGCCGCGGCCGGCCCAGCTGAGCATCGGCAGGTCGTTGGGCATGTCGCCGAAGGCGATGACGCGCTCGGCCGCCACACCGTGCTGGTGGGCGAGCGCGGCCAGGCCGGTCGCCTTGCTGATGCCCGCGGCGCTCACCTCGAGCAGCCCGTCGTTGCTGCTGTGGGTCAGCGTGGCGCGGTCGCCCACGGCCGCGCGGGCGGCCGCGAGCAGGTCGTCGCTGCCCAGCTCGGGGTGGCGGGCCAGCAGCTTGACGACGCCGCCGGCCACCAGCTCCTCGACCGGCATGGGGGTGTGATCGGCAAGCTCCCAGTGCGGCTTGTAGCGGTGCTCGTGCCCGAAGCCGTGGTCGGTGCGCTCGGTGGCGAAGGCGATGTCGGGCAGCGCGTCGCGCAGGGCGGCCGCGACCTCGCCGGCCGCCTGCTCGTCGAGCAGGTTGCTGTCGACCACCTGCTCGGTGTGCAGGTCGTAGACCAGCGCGCCGTTGGCGCAGATGGCCAGGCCCCGGTGACCGGTCATCTCGACGATCGGCGCCATCCAGCGTGGCGGCCGGCCGGTGACCATGACGAACGGGACGCCGGCCGCCTCGATCCGGCCGATGACGTCGCGGGTGCGCTGCGCGATGGTGCCGTCGGAGCGGACGACCGTGCCGTCGAGGTCGGTGGCGACGAGAAGAGGCTGGTCCACCGCTCCAGTGTCCCTGATGCGCGGCGCGGGACCAGGCGCGGCACCACCCGGAAGGGTGGTGCGGAACCGTCACAACGGCTGATGCCCGACTTGTGTCCTTCAGGGCAAGGTCAACATGTGCGTCACCCTCCCCTGCTCCGTGCTGCCGTGCCCCTGCTGGCCGCGCTCGCCCTGCTGCCCTCGGCCGCCGTCGCGGCGTCGCGAGAGGACCCCGGCACCATCGTCCAGCCGTCGCCGGGTCAGGAGCCGGCGCTGCCCGCAGCGTCGCCGGTCCCGACGCCGGGCACGACCGGCCCCGAGCTCCCGGGCAGCGCCGCTCCGGACCGCCCCGTCCCGACGCAGTGGGTCACCGAGATCGTCGGCGGCGTCGCCGAGCAGCCCCCGTGCCCGGTCGCCGGCCTGCTCCTGTGGCAGCCGCGGTCGGCGTCCGGCGACCCGGTCGACGTGACGGTGACGGGCACGCCGGGGCAGCCGGTCGCACTCCAGGGCTACAGCCGCCCGGACACCGCCTACCGCGTTCTGCGCACCGCCGTGCTGGCGGCCGACGGCACCGCCCGCTTCGTTCTGCAGCCGAGCACCAGCACCCGCCTGTACGCCCAGCAGGCCGGTTGCCGGCCGAGCCCGACCGCCGTGCTCACCGTCGTGGCGGTGCCCTCCCTGCTGGCCACCCGCACCGCGACAGGCGCCGTCTTCACCGGCAGCGTGCGACCGGCCCGCGCCGGCGTGCTGGTCAGCCTCTACCGGCGGGCCGCCGGCGGCGCCCTGGTCCTGTCCGGGCAGACGCGGTCCACGGCGAGCGGCACGTACGCCCTCCGGCGCGCGCTGCCGGCCGCCGGGCGGCACGTCTTCGTGGTGCGCACCGGCGCGGACAACACCAACGCGGCGGGCCAGAGCCCGGCTCGGGCGGTCGGGCCCGCCCGAGGCTGAGGACCGCCGCACCCTCGTGCCGGGCTGCTGCCCGCCGCCCGCCTGGGCGAACGGCGGCGGGCACTAGGCGGGCAGGATCTCCGTGCGGCCGAGGTAGGGCTGCAGCGCCGCCGGCACGTGCACCGAGCCGTCGGCGCGCTGGTGCACCTCGAGCAGCACCGCGATGGTGCGCCCGATCGCGCACAGCGTGCCGTTCAGCGTGGCCACCGGACCGGCCCCCTTGGCCCGCACCTGCAGGCGGCGGGCCTGGAAGTCGGTGCAGTTGCTCGTGGAGGTCAGCTCGAGCCAGCGCTCCTGCGAGGGCAGCCAGGCCTCGCAGTCGTACTTGCGGGCGGCCGACGAGCCGAGGTCCCCGGCCGCCACGTCGATCACCCGGAACGGCAGCTCGAGCGCGGTCAGGAAGTCCTTCTCGTGCGCCAGCAGGCGCTGGTGCTCGGCCTCGGCGTCCTCGGGCGCGACGTAGCTGAACATCTCGACCTTGTCGAACTGGTGCACCCGGATGATGCCGCGGGTGTCCTTGCCGTGGCTGCCGGCCTCGCGGCGAAAGCAGGACGAGAACCCGGCGTAGCGCTTGGGCAGCGCGTCCAGGACCTCGCCGGAGTGATAGGCGGCGAGGGGCACCTCGGAGGTCCCGACCAGATAGAGGTCGTCGGACTCGAGCTTGTAGACCTCGGCCGCGTGCGCGCCCAGGAATCCGGTGCCCTCCATCGCCTCGGGACGCACCAGCGCCGGCGCGATCATCGGGACGAAGCCGGCCTCGACCGCGCGGGCCATGGCCAGGTTGACGAGCGCGAGCTCGAGCAGCGCGCCGGGGCCGGTGAGGAACGCGAACCGGCTGCCGCTGACCTTGGCGCCGCGCTCGGTGTCGATCGCCTTCACGATCGTGCCGACGTCCAGGTGGTCGCGGACCGGGAAGTCGTACGTCGGAATCTCGCCCACCTGCTCGAGCACCACATAGTCCTGCTCCCCGCCGGGAGGGGCGCCCTGCACGACGTTGGGCACGGCCAGGTGCGCGGCGCGCAGCGCGGCCTCGGCCTCGGCCTGGCTGGCCTCGGCCTCCTTGACCGCACCCGCCAGCGCCTTGGCCCGCTCCAGCGTGGCCGGGCGCTCCTGCGGGGAGGCCTTCTTCACGGACTGCGAGACCAGCTTCTGCTCGCCGCGCAGGGTGTCGGCGGCGGTGACCGCCAGGCGGCGGGCCTCGTCGGCCGCGAGCAGCGCGTCGACCAGCGCGGGGTCGTCGCCGCGAGCCTTCTGGGAGTCGCGGACACGGTCGGGGTCGTTGCGCAGCAGACGCAGGTCAATCACCCGTGGAAGGCTAGACGGATGCGCAGTCCGCTGTTCGGCCAGATCGACACCACCAAGGGCGCCGCCATGACGCTCGCCAACAAGGACGTCCTCAAGGTCGCCCTCGACGGCGAGCTGCTCGCGCGGCAGGGAGCGATGATCGCCTACCAGGGTGACGTCGACTTCGCGTACGAGGGCGCCGGCAGCGTCGGCCGCTTCCTGAAAAAGGCGCTGACCGGTGAGGGCGTCTCGCTGATGAAGTGCACCGGCCGGGGCGACGTCTACCTCGCGCACGACGCGCACGACCTGCACCTGGTCGACCTGGAGGGCGACTCGCTGACGGTGGGCGGGGCGCACGTCGTCGCCTTCGAGCCGTCGCTGACCTGGGACGTCAAGCGGGTCGAGGGCGTCGGCATGCTGGCCGGCGGCCTGTTCAACATGGTGTTCACGGGGCGCGGCCGGCTGTGCCTGTCGGCGTACGGGGCGCCGGTCGTGCTGGACGCGGCCGCCGCCCCGACGTTCGTGGACCTGCAGTCGGCGGTCGCCTGGTCGTCGTCCCTGCAGACCTCGCTGCGGCGGACCGCGACGGCCGGGGCACTCATCGGCCGCGGCAGCGGTGAGGCGTTCCAGCTGGCGTTCAGCGGCACCGGCCTGGTGGTCGTGCAGGGCAGCGAGGGCCCGCCCGCCCCTGCGGCGCGCTAGCTGCGCCGCAGGGCCGCCACTAGGGTCGGCCGGGTGGACCGCGCGCAGGTGCAGACGCTGCTCGCCCAGGTCGCCGACGGGTCGGTCGCGCCGGAGCAGGCGCTGGAACGCCTGTCCTTCGCGCCGTACGCCGAGCTCGCCGACGCGCTCGTCGACCTGCACCGCGGGCTGCGCACCGGCGACCCGGAGGTCGTCTACGGAGCCGGCAAGACGGCCGCGCAGGTCGTCGACGTGGTCGCCGCGCTGCGGGCTGCCGGCGACCGGGCGGTGCTCGTCACCCGCTGCCCGGCCGAGGCGCTGGCCGCCCTGGCCAGGCTGGGGCCGCTGACCGTC
>JAOPWI010000403.1 GCA_025965755.1 Frankiales bacterium
GCTTGGCCAGCAGCAGCACGCTCACGTCGGCGACGACGGCCACCAGCGCGACCAGCACGGCGGTGAAGCCGAGGACGAGCAGCAGCACGCTGCCCTCGTCGCCGGCCGGCCGCCTCACGGCGCCTCACGGAAGCGGTCGACCACGGCCGAGTGGGTGGCCCGCACCGGGATGCCGCCGCGGCCCTCCGGAAACAGCCGGCCGACCAGCGGGAGCTGCACGACATAGGCCACCTGAACGGTCACCGGCTCGCCGGCGACCAGCGGGCACCCGGTCGGCGGGGGCATCGTCCAGCCGCGGGCGATGCCCTGGTCCCGCAGGGCCAGCCCGGCGGCGGCGCGCGCCCGGACCATTCCGGCGCCGCAGTCCTCGGCGCGGGCGAGCGCCCTGCCGGCCTGCCGGGCCGCCTCCGTGACCCCGAACGCCGCGCTCTGCAGCTGGAACAGCCCGATCAGCACGTAGACCAGCGGCACCATCAACAAGACGGCCAGCCAGGTGAACTCGACGAGCGCGCTGCCCTCATCGCGGTCGAGCCGGCTCACCGCGACTCCTCCAGCGCATGACCCGTGACGGTGATCCGGACCGGTCCGGTGAGGCGCAGGAGCAGCGGCAGCGGAGCGGTGACGCGTACCTCCACGACGCCGTCCCGGACGGTGGGCGGCGCGACGTCGGCGCGGCGGGCGTACGCGGGTGTGAGGTCCTGGGCGATGGCCTGCAGCGTCCGGGCCCGCGCCTCGACCGGGCCGCGGTCGGCGTTCGCGCCGTACCGCGCGCCCTCGGCCGCCGCGGCGACCAGCACGTTGCGGGTGTGCAGCGACAGGCCGAGCTGGAACACGACGCCGAACAGCAGCACCACGAGCACCGACACCAGGACGAAGTCGACCGCGGCGCTGCCCCGATCGCCGGACACCGGAGCGGTCAGCCCGAGGCCGGCTGCTGCACGTCATCCAGCGCCTGCTCGAACAGGTCGCGCAGGGCGTCGTCGGCGAAGCCCCAGATGACCGTGACGATGCCGGCCGTCATGATCGTGATCATCACCCAGCCCGGGACGTCGCCGCGCTCGGGATCGCCGGCCTCCACCCGGGTGCGCGCGCGGACCGCGAGGGCGAGGAGTCGGTCGGACACGGGTGCCTCCAGGGAGTGGGTGGCGAACGTTCGACGGGTGGTGGCGCGCCTCAGCCGACGACCAGGTCCAGGCTGCCGGCGGCCGGGAAGAGGGCGAAGACGATCGTCACGGGCAGCACCAGGAAGACGACGGGCACCATCATCGCGATCTCCTTGCGTCCGGCGGCCTCCAGCAGCTGGCGCTTGCCGGCCTCGCGGACGTCGACGGCCTGCGCTCGCAGGACGTCGGCCAAGGGGGTCCCGCGCTCGACCGCGACCGAAACCCCGTCGACGAACCTGGCCAGCGGGGTGAGGCTCGTGCGGCGGGCGACGCCCTCGAGCGCCTGCACCAGGGTCGCTCCGGCGCGGGCCTCACCGAGGGCCCGCCCCAGCTCCTTGCTCAGCTCGCCGGCGGAGATGCGGTGCACCCGCTCCAACGCCCCCACGGGGCCCTCGCCGGCGGAGACGGCCAGGGCCAGCAGCTCGGCCACCGTCGGGAACTCCTCGAGCATGCGCTCCTCGCGGCGGGCGACCTGCCGGCTCAGCCAGCGGTCACGGCCGAGGACGCCGCCGACCGTCAGCGCGACGGCGAGGCCGAGCAGCCCGACCGGCCCGGGTCCGGCGCCGGTGACTGCGGACAGGACGCTCAGGGCGAGCGCCAGCGCGAGACCCAGGGCGCCCCACACGACCTGCTCGGCCCGGAACTGCTCGAGCGTCATGCCGGTGCCCAGGGTGTCCAGCCTGCGCCGCACGCCGGCCAACCCGCCGACCCAGCGCTCGACGACGCGGACGCCGTCGGCGAGCACCGGCCCGAGCAGCCGCTCGACCGTCGGAAACGGCGTCAACGCACGTCGCTCGGCCAGCAGCCGGCTCTGCCGCGGGGCGTCCCGCAGGTACGGCGCCAGCCGGTCGTCCAGCCGAGGGCGGCGCGCCCACGGCGTGCCGAGGGCCACCAGGCACAGCCCGGTGCCGGCGAGCAGGCCCAACGCCGAGCCGGTGGCGGCGCTCACCGCAGCACCCGCCGCTCGACCGGGAGCCGGGCCACCCGCATCATCACCCGGTACGCCAGCAACGACACGCCGCCGCCGGCCAGCAGCACGACCGAGCCGGCAGGGGTGTTGTACGCGGCGACCGCCGACGGCGTGCTGGACAGCAGGAGCAGCAGCACCCACGGCGCGCAGAGCGCCAGGCGGGCGGCGTTCACGGTCCAGCCCTGGCGCGTCTCGAGCTCGGCCCGCGTGCGGGCGTCCTCGCGCAGGAACCCCGACAGCGTCCGGAGCAGCCGGCCCAGATCGGTCCCGCCGACCTCACGCGCCATCCGCAGTGCCTCGACGACGCGGTCGCCGACCGGGTCGGACAGGTTGGCCTTGAGCCGGTCGAGGCTCTCCCCGAACCGGCCCGTCGCCCGATAGTCCTCGCCGAAACGGCGAAAGGCCGACCGCAGCTGGTCCGGCCCGCGCACGCCCAGCTGGGTCAGCGCCTCCGGCAGCGACAGCCCGGCGCGCACCCCGCTGGCCAGGTTGTCGACCGCCTCCGGCCAGACGTCGCGCAGCTCGGCGGTGCGCTGCGCGCGGCGGCGGCGCACCAGCAGCAGCGGGGCGCTGGCGGCGAACACCCCGAACAGCAGCGCGATGAGCGGAACCCGGGAGCCGAGCAGGACCAGGACCGCCGTGAGGACGCCGAGAACCGCACTGACCGACACCAGCTGGCCCGGGCTGACCCCCTCGACCCCGGCCTGAACGAGCAGCTCCCGGAGCCGCTCGCGCAGCCGGTGGTCCCGCGGCCGGCGCGGCGGTGCTCGGTGGCCGGACCGCCAGACGAGCAGCCCACCGAGCCCGAACAGCAGGCCGAGCAGCGCTCCCACGTCAGGCTTCTTCCCGGGCCAGCAGCGCCGGCAGGTCCAGGCGTGCCCAGGCGAACCGCTCGGCGTGCGGCGGGTAGCCGTCGGCCCGGACCAGCCGCTCGTCGCGGCTGACGAACAGGTCAGCCGTCTCGACGACATCACCCTCGACCCGCCCCGGCACCGCGACGATCTCGCGTACCCGCCGGTGGCCGCTGCCGTCCTTGGCGATGTGCACGACGATGTCGACGCAGCTGGCAACAGTGGGCACCACGAAACCGTGGCCGACGTTGTCGCCGGCAAGCAGCGGAAGGGTGCACAGCTTGACGATGGCTTCGCGGGCCGAGTTGGCATGGATCGAGCACATTCCCGGCAGGCCGGAGTTCAGCGCGATGAGCAGATCCAGGCTCTCTTCCTGTCGCACCTCGCCGACCACGAGGCGGTCGGGCCGCATGCGCAGCGCCTCCTTGACCAGGCGGCGCAGCTGGATCTCCCCCGTGCCCTCGAGGTTGGGCTGACGGGTCTGCATCGCCACCACGTCCGGCAGCCCGAGCTTGAGCTCGAAGACCTCCTCGCACGTGATGACCCGCTCGCGCGCCGGGATGGCGCCGGCGAGGCAGTTCAACAGGGTCGTCTTCCCGGCCTGCGTCCCGCCGGCCACGAGGACGTTCAGACCGGCGACCATCACGGCCTCGAGGAACCTGGCGGCCTGCACCGTCAGGGTGCCCAGGGCCACGAGCTCGTCGAGCGTGTTCGCCGACAGGATGAACTTGCGGATGTTGACCGACCAGTGCCGCCGGGTGATGTCCGGAATGACGACGTGGAGCCGGGAGCCGTCGGGGAGCATCGCGTCGACGAAGGGGGTGGACAGGTCAACGCGCCGACCGGTCGACTTCAGCATCTTCTCGACGAGCTCGCGGACCTGCGCGTCCGTCAGGATGGTCGTCGTCAGCTCCGACCGGCCGCGCCGGGCCAGGAACACCCGGCCAGGCTCGTTGATCCAGATCTCCTCGACCGTCGGGTCGTCCAGGTGGCGCTGCAGCGGCCCGAAGCCGGCGACGGCGTCGTAGACCGCCCGCACCGCCTGCCCACGGTCGGCCAGCGGCGGGAGCGCGCTGGTGAGCGTGCGCTCGTCGTACTCGGTGACGACCTCGTCGACCAGCCGGCGCACCGCCGCCTGGTCGGACACCGGGTCCAGACCGCGGCGGCGCACCAGCTCGCGCACCTCGGCCTCGACCGTGTCGACCGCGCCCACGTCAGCCCCTACCGCTCCGAGGGCTTCCCTGCCCGGACGTCGCGCTCCCCGGCGCAGACCTCACCACGTCCGTGGGTTGATCGCCAGACCGGTGGTGGCCGGCTGTGGACAGCCGGACACCCGGGCTGGCGCGGCGGCGACCACGGGCGCGGTGTTCGATCTGCTCATGGACCGGAGCGCACGACGACCGAGGGTGTCCACGCCCGTGCTCGCCGTCGTGCTGTGCCTGGTCTGGAGCTCGGCGTTCATCTTCATCAAGCTGGCCCTGCGGGACGCGTCCGCCATGGATTTCGGTGCACTGCGGGTCCTCGCCGCCACACCCCTGCTGCTGCTCGCGCTGTGGCTGCGCGACGCCGTGGCCCTGCGCGCCGCCCTGCGCGACCGGCGCGTCCACAGCACCGGCCTGGTGCTCGGGGCGGTCAGCATCGCCGGGTTCATCGGCCTGCAGACCGCAGGTTTCGAACTCGCCGGCATCGGCTTCGGAGCCGTGCTCATCTACGCGCAGCCGATGCTCGTCGCGGTCCTCGCCCGGTTCGTGCTCGGCGAGCGGCTGCGGCCGCGTCAGCTGCTCGGGCTGGTCACCGGCTGGGTGGGCGTCGCGCTGGCCGTGCTCGGGGAGGTGGCCGGCGGGCACTCCGGCGACGGCGTGTGGACGGCGGCGGCGCTGTTCCTGGGAGGGGCGGTGTGCTTCGCCGTCAGCACCATCGTCGTCAAGGCGATCTCCAGCGGACCCCGCCCGGTGCCGCTCCCGCCGGCCCTGCTGCTCGCCTTCGCCTACGGCTCGGTGCCCCTGGTCCTGCTCGGGCTCGGGGACGGCGAGTCCGTCGACTGGACGTGGCGACTCGTCGCGTGCATCGCGTACACCGGCGTGGTCTCGCTCGCGGGCGGCTACCTGTTGCAGTTCCGGCTGCTCGAGCGCGGCGGCGCGTCCGTCGTCAGCAGCTACATCTTCGCCGTGCCGGTGCTCACGGCGGCGTACGGCGTCGCGCTGTTCGGCGAGGCGCTCACCGCCGGGCTCGTTCTCGGTGCCGCCGCGGTGGCGGCCGGCATCCTGCTCGTCACCGTGCCGGCTCGCCCGCGCCTGCTGGAGGAGTCGCCGTGACGCGCGGCCCGTCCGCCGCTCACCGCCAGACGCGCGGGCCAGGCTCCGGGCGAGGCTCGACGGGACGGGACGCCTCCCATGTACGCCGCCAGGAACCGCTCGGCGGGCCCTGCAGCGCGGGCTGCTCCCCCTCGGCGGCGCGCCGCAGCGCCGACCACCAGTCGGTGGCGTCCTCGTCCAGCAGCCGGGCGACCTCCGCCTGGATCCGGCCGGTGAAGGCCAGCGCGCCCTCCCCCTCCCGGGGCCGCATCGCGTCGCCGAACCGCACCCGGACGCGGGG
>JAOPWI010000041.1 GCA_025965755.1 Frankiales bacterium
CCCGGTGCGAGGGGCCGCGGGACGCGGCGACCCGGGCCGCCGACGCGCTGGCCCTGGGCATGCGCTGGGCCGGCCTGGTCTCGGCCGTGGCCGCCGGGGTGCTCGTCGTGCTGGCCGTGGACGGCAGCGCGGTCCGGCCGTCGGCCCTCGAGGCCAACCTGCCGGGACTGCAGGCCTCGGTCATGGTCGTGTTCCTCGCCCTCAGCCTGGCGTGGGTCGTCCTGTGCTGCACCCATCCCGGCTGGACCACCGTGGTCATGACCGCGATGAGCATGCTGCTGGCCTCCGCGCTCAGCGCCGGTCTGGCGCTGGCGGCGGCCAGCTGGCTCGGTCAGGCGGTCCCGACCGCGACGGTCGGACGCGTCGCCGACACGGCGGTGGCCGGCCTGCTGCGGTCCGGCGACCCGCGGCAGGTGGCCGCCGGCCTGAGCTCGGGCGGGGCGCTGGTCGTCCCGCCCGTCTTCTTCTACTCGGCGCTCACTCTGCTGGCCGTCACCGTGCTGCTGCTGCTTCTGGTGGTCCCGCTGGTGTGGGGCTGGCGCAAGGCCGCGCTGCCGCCCGGCGCCCCGGACTCGCTCTATCCGGACGAGGCCGAGTCGCTGGACGAGGCGACGAGGTGGCAGTTGCGGCGGCTGCGGCGCACCTGGTATCTCGCCGGGCTCACCGACCGGGCCGGCACCTTCGCCTTCCGGCTGGTGCTGGGAGCCACGGTGCTGGCGGGCGCGGGCTGCCTGGCGGTCAACGTGGCCTCGGTGGCCGACTGGGTGAACCGGCTGTCCGGGCAGCACCGCACCGGCCTGGCCGAGGACATCGTGCTGCTGCCGTTCGACCACCTGTCACCGGCCACGAAGATCGGCGTCGCGCTCGCCGGCGCGCTCGCCCTCGGCCTGGTCGGGCTCGGCCGGCAGTCGCTGTCGCAGGCCGGCACCCGGCGCACCGTCGGCATCATCTGGGACCTCGGCACGTTCTGGCCGCGGGCGGCGCACCCGCTGGCCGCGCCCTGCTACAGCGAGCGGGTCGTTCCCGAGCTGCACGACCGCATGCGGTTCCTGCTCGGTCAGGGGTACCACCTGGTGCTGTCGGCGCACAGCCAGGGCACCGTCATCGCGGCGGCCGCGCTGCTGCAGATGCCGGACGGCGAGCTCTGCCAGCGCGCCGGCCTGCTGACCTACGGCTCGCCGCTGCGCCGGCTCTACCGGACCTACTTTCCGGCCTACTTCGGCGACGAGGCGGTGCAGCGCCTCTGCGAGCGGCTGCACTGCCAGCAGGCCGACGTGCCGGGAGCGGCCTGGCGCAACCTCTACCGCGGCACCGACCCGATCGGCGGTCCGGTCTTCGCCGCCGCCGGGCCCGACCCGCACCCGCTGCCGCAGGACCCGGCCGAGGCGGTCGGCTGGTCGCCGGACTGGCAGCTCGTGGACCCGCCGACCCTGGCGGTGCCGGCGTACGACATCGTCCTGCCGGCGCCGCGCGGGCACTCCGGCTACTGGCACGACCCGGCGTTCGGCCTCGCGCTGGACACGGTGTTCGGCCTGCTGGTCGGCCCGCCGCCGGATCCGGACCTCCCTGCGCCGAGCGCCGACCAGATCGGCTGGCAGCCGACGCCGGGCGAGGGAGTGCCCGCCTGAGCTCAGAGCGCGGCGCAGGCGCGGCAGGTGCCGAAGACCTCGACGGTGTGCTGCACGTCGGAGAAGCCGTGCTCGGCCGAGACCGCGTCGGCCCAGTCCTCGACGGCCGGTCCGGCGACCTCCACCGTGGCGCCGCAGCGACGGCAGACCAGGTGGTGGTGGTGCTCGCCGCTGGCGCAGCGCCGGTAGACCGACTCGCCCTCGCCGGTGCGCAGCACGTCGACCTCGCCGGCGTCGGCCATCGCCTGCAGGGTCCGGTAGACCGTCGTCAGCCCCACCTCGTCGCGCAGCAGCGCGTGCAGGTCCTGGGCACTGCGGAAGCCGTCCGCCGCGTCCAGCGCGCGGGCCACCGCGGTGCGCTGCTTGGTCGAGCGGCTCACCGGGCCACCGCCCGGGTGGGCCGCAGCAGCGTGGCGACCGAGGCGACCAGGAAGAAGCCGAGGGCCAGCACCACGATGCTGGCGCCCGGCGCGACGTCGGCGTAGAAGGCCAGCACCAGCCCGCCCATGCTGGCCAGGACGCCGAGCCCGCTGGCCGCCAGCAGCGTGGCGCGAAACGACGTCGTCAGCTGCTGCGCCGTCGCGACCGGAACGACCATCAGCGCGCTCACCAGCAGCAGCCCGACGACCCGCATGGCCACCGTCACCGTGACGGCCGCCGTCACCGCCACGAGCAGGTTGAGGAAGCGCACCGGCAGCCCCTGCACTCTGGCCACCTCCTCGTCCTGGCAGACCGCGAACAGCTCGCGTCCGAAGACGGCCACCACCCCGACGACGATGATCGACAGGGCGGCGATGACCGCCAGGTCGGTGGGCTCGACGCTGCTCAGCGAGCCGAACAGGTACTGCAGCAGCTTGGTGTTCGACCCGCCCTCGGACAGGCCGATGAGCAGCACCCCGCCGGCGATGCCGCCGTAGAACAGCAGCGCCAGGGCGACGTCGCCGCTGGCGGTGCCGCGCTCCCGGATGAGCTCGATGACGACCGCTCCGAGCACCGCCACGACGATCGCGGTGAGCACCGGGGTGGTGCCCAGCAGGAAGCCCAGGGCCACGCCGGTCAGCGCCACGTGCCCGATGCCGTCGCCCATGAGGGCCAGCCGCCGCTGCACGAGGAACGTGCCGATCGCCGGCGCGGCCATGCCGACCAGCACGGCGGCGACCAGCGCGCGCTGCATGAAGCCGTACTCGAGCAGGCTCACCGATGTCCCCTCGTTCGCTGCGGAAGCGGACGGCACGCCCGCTGCGGTCCTGCCGGGTGCCGGCCGCTCACAGGGCGTCCCCCAGCGCGGGTGGTCGCAGGGTCGGCCGGCCCTGCGGCGCCGCCGTCTCGTGGGCGTGCACGTGCACGTGACCCGGGTGGGCGTGGTGGCCCTCGGGGTCCGGCGGCGGCCCGTCGCTGATCACGCGGCCCTGCGACAGCACGACGGCCCGGCGGATCAGGCCCTCCAGCGGGCCGAGCTCGTGGGCGACCAGGACGACGCTGCCGCCGGCAGCCGACAGGTGCCGCAGCGCCCCGGCCAGGGTGTCCTGGCTGTCGGCGTCCACGCCCGCGGTCGGCTCGTCGAGCACCAGCACCTCCGGCTCGCCGGCCAGCGCGCGGGCGATGAGCACCCGCTGCTGCTGGCCGCCGGACAGGGTGGTGACCGGATCGGCCGCGCGGTGCGCCAGCCCGACATCCTCGAGCGCGTGGTCGACCGCCGCCCAGTCGTCGCGCCCGAGCCGGCGCAGGCGGCGC
>JAOPWI010000051.1 GCA_025965755.1 Frankiales bacterium
CGGCCGGGGCGGTGCCCTCAGCCGGCCGCGACGCCGGACGCGCTCGTGCAGGCGGCCACCAGCTCGCGCACCTGCCGTCGGGGGAGCGGGGTGAGCGCCACCTGCCGGCCGCCGGTCAGCAGGCGCACGGGGCCGCGTCGCGGCACGTCGAAGCCCTCGACGGTGTTCCACGGGTAGCGCCGCGTCGTCAGCCCGTGGCAGACCTCCAGGCCGTCGCGGGCCACGACGACGCGGGCGCGCAGCACCCAGACGGCGCACGCGACGGGCACCAGCAGCACCCAGCGCAGCCACGGCGACGACAGGCCCAGGGGGATCGCGCCGATGGCCATGACCAGCACCGGGGCGATCGCGATCCGCTCGGGTCCGAACCGGACCCGCTCGCTGTCTGCCATGCGTCGATGCTCGCACGTAGCATCGACACACCGCCTCACCGCTCCTGGCCCGACCGGCCGGCCCGCTGACCAGCACCCCGAGGAAACCGTGAGCAACAACAAGCCCCGCAGCAACGACGTCACCGAGGGCGACCGCCGCGCGCCGGCCCGCGCCATGCTGCGCGCCGTCGGCCTGACCGACGAGGACGTCGACAAGGCGCAGATCGGTGTCGCCTCGTCCTGGAACGAGATCACCCCCTGCAACCTGTCCCTGGACCGGCTGGCCAAGGCCGCCAAGGTCGGGGTCCGCGAGGCCGGCGGCTTTCCGATGGAGTTCGGGACCATCTCGGTCTCGGACGGCATCTCGATGGGTCACGAGGGCATGCGTGCGTCGCTCGTCTCCCGCGAGATCATCGCCGACTCGGTGGAGACCGTCGTGTTCGCCGAGCGCCTGGACGGGACCGTGACGCTGGCCGGCTGCGACAAGTCGCTGCCCGGCATGCTCATGGCGGCCGCCCGGCTCGACCTTGCCAGCGTCTTCGTCTACGCCGGCTCGACCCTGCCCGGCAAGCTCAAGGGGCTGGACGGCGAGGACCGCGACCTCACCATCATCGACGTGTTCGAGGCCGTCGGCGCCTGCGCCCGCGGGCTCATCACCAAGGCCGAGCTGACCGCGATCGAGAAGGCCGCGTGCCCCGGCGAGGGTGCCTGCGGCGGCATGTACACCGCCAACACCATGGCCGCCGCCGCGGAGGCGCTCGGCATGGCGCTGCCCGGCTCGGCCGCGCCGCCGGCGCCGGACCGCCGTCGCGACGACATCGCCGTCCGCTCGGGCCGCGCCGTCGTCAGCCTGGTCCAGAAGGGCATCACCGCCCGCAAGGTGATGACCAAGGAGGCGTTCGAGAACGCCATCACCGTCGTCATGGCGCTGGGCGGCTCGACCAACGCCGTCCTGCACCTGCTGGCGATCGCGCACGAGGCCCGGGTCGAGCTGACCCTCGACGACTTCAACCGGATCGGCGACAAGGTCCCGCACCTGGCCGACGTGAAGCCCTTCGGTCGCTACGTCATGACCGACATCGACCGCGTGGGCGGCGTTCCGGTCGTCATGAAGGCGCTGCTCGACGCGGGGCTGCTGCACGGGGACGTCATGACCTGCACCGGCAAGACGATGGCCGAGAACTTCGCCGAGATGGACATCGCACCGCTGGACGGCGAGGTCATCCACCAGCTGAACAACCCGATCCACAAGACCGGTGGCCTGACCATCCTGCGCGGCTCGCTCGCTCCCGACGGCGCGGTCGTCAAGAGCGCCGGGTTCGACGGCGACGTCTTCGAGGGGCCGGCGCAGGTCTTCGACGGCGAGCAGGGGGTCATGGACGCGCTGGAGGCCGGCGAGCTGCGCAAGGGCTCCGTCGTGGTCATCCGCTACGAGGGGCCCAAGGGTGGCCCGGGTATGCGCGAGATGCTCGCCGTCACCGGCGCGATCAAGGGCGCGGGCCTGGGCAAGGACGTGCTCCTGCTCACCGACGGCCGGTTCTCGGGCGGCACGACCGGCCTGTGTGTCGGGCACGTGGCACCGGAGGCCGCGAACGGCGGGCCGATCGCCTTCGTCCGCGACGGCGACCCGATCCGGCTGGACCTGGCCGCCCGCACGCTCGACCTGCTGGTGGACGAGGACGAGCTGGCCGCGCGCCGGGAAGGCTGGGAGCCGCTGCCTCCGCGCTACACGACCGGCGTGCTGGGCAAGTACGCCAAGCTGGTCGGTTCCGCGGCCCAGGGCGCCATCTGCGGCTGAGAACGTCCGCAGGCCCGTCCGGGGAAGGTCCCCCGGACGGGTGAGGCCGTCGGCGCACGGCTGTTTCCGCTCGGCGGCAGTGCCGAGACAACGGGTGTGGACCGTCGTCGTTGGTGGCTGCTCGTGGGAGCCGTACCGGGAGTGATCGCCTGTGCGATCGCCGCGGTCGACCCTGCCCTGCGCCACATCGGCGACGCCGCCGTCGCCGCCACGGGCCTCGCGGTCGCGGCGGTCATCTGGACCGTCACCGGCCCGCGGGGCGCCGACCGGCGGAGCTGGCGGCTGGTCGCCCTGGCCTGTGCGCTCCCCGTTCTGGGCATGGTGCTCGGCAAGGTCGTGGCTCCGGCGGA
>JAOPWI010000074.1 GCA_025965755.1 Frankiales bacterium
TCATCGAGACCAAGGGCAACGACGTCTCGGCGTTCATTCCGACCAACGTCATCTCGATCACCGACGGCCAGATCTTCCTCGAGACCGACCTGTTCAACTCCGGTGTCCGCCCGGCCATCAACGTCGGCATCTCGGTGTCCCGCGTCGGCGGCTCGGCGCAGATCAAGGCGATGAAGGCGGTCTCCGGTCGCCTGCGCCTGGACCTGGCGCAGTACCGCGAGCTGGAGGCGTTCGCCGCCTTCGGCTCCGACCTGGACAAGGCCTCCAAGCAGCAGCTGGAGCGCGGCGCCCGCCTGGTCGAGCTGCTCAAGCAGCCGCAGTACTCCCCGTTCCCGGTGGAGCGCCAGGTTCTCTCGATCTGGGCCGGCACCAACGGCCACATGGACCAGATTCCGGTGGCGGACGTGCGCCGCTTCGAGGCCGAGCTGCTCGACTACGTCGGCCGCAGCCACCCGGCGATCTACGACGCCATCACGCAGACCGGCAAGCTGAGCGACGACACCCTGGGCCAGATGGAGAAGGCCGTCGAGGAGTTCAAGCGCCAGTTCTCGGCCACCGGCGGCGGCACGCCGATCGGCCGCGAGGCTGACGCTGAGGCGCTCGAGGGCGAGGGCCAGGAGAAGATCACGCGCTACACGCCCCCGAAGAAGTAGCAGTGGGAGCCCAGCTCAGGGTCTACCGCCGCCGCATTCGGTCGGTGCAGTCGACCAAGAAGATCACGCGCGCGATGGAGCTCATCGCCGCGTCGCGCATCGTCAAGGCGCAGCAGCGCGTGACGGCCGCCCAGCCGTACGCCAGGCAGATCACCCGCGTGATCTCGGCGCTGGCGTCGCAGTCGACGGTCGACCACCCGCTCATCAGCGAGAAGCCGAACCCGTCCCGCGCCGCGATCCTGGTCATCACCAGCGACCGCGGCCTGGCCGGCGGCTACAACGCCAACGCCCTCAAGGAGGCGCGCTCCCTGGAGGAGACGCTCCGCCGCGAGGGCAAGGAGCCGGTGACGTACGCGATCGGTCGCAAGGCCGTCGGCTACTACCGGTTCCGCGGCCGCGAGGTCGCCCAGTCGTGGACCGGCTTCTCCGAGCAGCCCCGCTACGAGGACGCCAAGGAGGTCGCCGACACGCTCATCGGCGCCTTCATCGAGGCGACCGAGAACGGCGGAGTCGACGAGATCCACGTGGTCTACACCGAGTACGTCTCCGCGCTGACCCAGCGACCGGTCGCCAACCGGGTCCTGCCGCTGGTCGTCGAGGAGAGCGACGCCCCTCCGCCCGAGGGCGCGCTGCCGCTGTACGAGTTCGAGCCGAGCCCCGAGGCGCTGCTCGACACCCTGCTGCCGCGCTACGTCGAGACCCGCGTCTACGCCGCGCTGCTGGAGTCGGCGGCGTCGGAGTCGGCCTCCCGCCGGCGCGCCATGAAGGCCGCGACGGACAACGCCGACGAGCTCATCAAGTCGCTCACGCGAGCGGCCAACTCGGCCCGCCAGGCCGAGATCACCCAGGAGATCAGCGAGATCGTCGGCGGCGCCGCGGCGCTGACCGACGCGTGACCTCCACCCCGTACGCGCACGTGACGCACCGCCAGAGACGACACAAGAGGGGCACCACATGACCGTCACCGTCCAGAACCCGTCCGGCCGCGAGTCGACCGGCGGCACCGGCCGGGTCGCCCGCGTCATCGGCCCCGTCGTCGACGTGGAGTTCCCGCCCGACGAGATGCCGGAGATCTACAACGCCCTGCACGTCGACCGCGTCCTGGGCGGCGAGACCGCCACGCTGACGCTCGAGGCGGCGCAGCACATCGGCGACAACATGGTGCGCGCCATCTCCATGCAGCCGACCGACGGCCTGACCCGCGGCGCGCCCGTGCGGGACACCGGCGCGGCCATCTCGGTGCCCGTCGGCGACGCGACCAAGGGTCACGTCTTCAACGCCCTCGGCCAGCCGATGGACGTCGCGAGCGTGGACGCGGACACCTACTGGCCCATCCACCGTCCCTCCCCGGCGTTCGACACGCTGGAGAGCAAGACGGAGATGTTCACCACCGGCATCAAGGTCATCGACCTGCTCGCCCCGTACGTCTCCGGCGGCAAGATCGGCCTGTTCGGCGGTGCCGGCGTCGGCAAGACGGTGCTCATCCAGGAGATGATCCGCCGCGTCGCCAAGGAGTTCGGTGGCGTGTCGGTGTTCGCCGGCGTCGGCGAGCGCACCCGCGAGGGCAACGACCTGTTCGGTGAGATGACCGAGTCCGGCGTCATCAACGACACCGCGCTGGTCTTCGGCCAGATGGACGAGCCGCCGGGCACCCGCCTGCGCGTCGCGCTGTCCGCGCTGACGATGGCGGAGTACTTCCGCGACGTGCAGAAGCAGGACGTGCTGCTGTTCATCGACAACATCTTCCGCTTCACCCAGGCCGGCTCCGAGGTCTCCACGCTGCTCGGCCGCATGCCGAGCGCCGTCGGCTACCAGCCGACCCTGGCCGACGAGATGGGCGTGCTCCAGGAGCGCATCACCTCGACCCGTGGCCACTCGATCACCTCGCTGCAGGCGATCTACGTGCCGGCCGACGACATCACCGACCCGGCGCCGCACACCACGTTCACGCACCTGGACGCCACCACGGTGCTCAGCCGCTCGATCTCCGAGCTGGGCATCTACCCGGCCGTCGACCCGCTCGACTCGACGAGCCGCATCCTGGACCCGCGCTTCATCGGTGACGAGCACTACACCGTGGCCCGCGAGGTGCAGCGCATCCTGCAGCGCTACAAGGACCTGCAGGACATCATCGCCATCCTCGGCATCGACGAGCTGTCCGAAGACGACAAGGTGCTGGTGAACCGGGCCCGCCGCATCCAGCGCTTCCTGTCGCAGCCGTTCTTCGTCGCCGAGGCGTTCACCGGCCAGCCCGGCAAGTTCGTGCCGCTCGACGAGACGATCGCCTCCTTCAAGGCCCTCATCGCCGGCGAGTACGACCACATCCCGGAGCAGGCCTTCTTCCTGTGCGGTGGCATCGAGGACGTCGAGGCCAACGCCAAGAGGCTGAACAGCTAGTACCGGCACCACCGGACGGGCCGGGTTCCCACCAGGGGGCCCGGCCCGTCCGCTGTCCAGGGGGGCCGGATAGACTCGGCTCTCCCGCCGCGCGAGCATCCTCGCGCGCGCACGCGATTCACGGCAACCGGAGGAACCCACGGTGGCGGAGCTCCACGTCGAGCTGGTCTCGGTCGAGCGCGAGGTCTGGAGTGGCGAGGCCGACGAGGTCATCGCCCGCACCACGGAGGGTGAGCTCGGCATCCTGCCCGGCCACGCCCCCCTGCTGGGCCAGCTCGTCGACGGCGGGACCGTCCGCATCCTGCAGTCCGGCGGCGAGATCGTGGCCGCCGTGCACGGCGGCTTCCTGTCGGTCACCGACCAGGGCGTCACCGTTCTGGCCGAGGTCGCCGAGATGGGCTCCGACGTCGATGCCGCACGGGCGCGCAGCGCGCTCGAGCGGGCCCGCAGCGCGGGCGACGCGGCCGCCGAGCGGCGGGCCGAGAGTCGGCTCCGCGCCGCCGGCCAGTAGCTCTCCCGGACCCCGGCTCGGCGCCCTCATGACCCTCGAGGCCGCACTGATCGCCGCGGTGTCCCTGCTCGTCCTCATGCCGGTGACGCTCATCGCGCGCCGGCGGGTCCTGCAGCGCCGCTACGGCACGATCGACCTCAGCCTCCGGCTGCGCCGCGGCACCCGCGGGCGCGGCTGGGTGCTGGGGATCGGTCGCTTCGAGGGCGACGACCTGCAGTGGTACCGCGTCTTCTCCCTCGCCCCCCGGCCGCGGCGCACGCTGTCGCGGCGCGACCTGGAGGTGCGCGCCCGGCGCGAGCCGCGCGGCCCGGAGTCGCTGGCGCTGCTCAAGGGCGCCGTCGTGATGGAGTGCCGCTCCGGGTCCGGCCCGGTCGAGCTGGCCATGGAGGGGGGCGCCGTGACGGGCTTCCTGGCCTGGCTGGAGGCCCGCCCGCCCGGTGCGACCCTGCCCGGCTAGCGCTCGCCGCCCGGCTTCCACAGGACGTCGCCGTCCGGGTTCGCCACCCGGGCGAGGATGAACAGCAGGTCCGAGAGCCGGTTGAGGTACAGCGCCGCCTCGGCGTTGGTCGTGTCGGGCTGCTCCTCCAGCAGCGCCCAGACCGCCCGCTCGGCCCGGCGCACGACGGTGCGCGAGACGTGCAGCAGAGCCGCGCCCGGCGTGCCCCCCGGCAGGATGAAGCTGTGCAGCTTGTCCAGCCGCTCGTTCCAGGCGTCACAGGCCTGCTCGAGGCGGGCGGTGTAGTCGGGCGTCACCCGCAGCGGGGGGTAGGCCGGGTCCGGCACGACCGGCGTGCACAGGTCGGCGCCGACGTCGAAGAGCTCGTTCTGCACCCGCAGCAGCAGGGCTGACAGCTCCGTCGGCAGGCCGCCCAGCGCCAGGGCCACGCCGATCGAGGAGTTGGCCTCGTCGACATCGGCGTACGCCGCGAGCCGCAGGTCGGTCTTCCTGACCCGGCTCATGTCGCCGAGCGCGGTGGTGCCGTCGTCGCCGGTGCGGGTGTAGATGCGGGTGAGGTGGACGGCCATGGGCCCGACCCTAGGTCAGGCCCGGCCCGGGGTCGCCCGGTGCTCGCGCACAGCTGTTCCGCGGGGGAACCGGCGGCGGTTGCCCGCCGGGTCGCCTCCCTAGACTGGCCGGGTGGAGCGCTTCGTCGTGGCAGGTGGGGCCCGGCTCGCCGGCGAGGTACAGGTGACCGGCGCGAAGAACAGCGTCCTGAAGCTGATGGCGGCCGCGCTGCTGGCCGAAGGCACCACCACCCTCACCGACGTTCCGGACATTCTCGACGTCTCGATCATGAGCGAGGTGCTGCGCCGGCTGGGCTGCACCGTCGAGCGGGGCCCCGGCACGGTGGCCATCAGCGTCCCGGAGGTCCTGGGTCACGAGGCGGACTACGACCTCGTACGCCGGATGCGGGCCTCCATCGCCGTGCTCGGCCCGCTCGTTGCCCGCTGCGGCGAGGCCAAGGTCGCGCTGCCCGGCGGGGACGCCATCGGCTCGCGCGGCCTGGACTTCCACATCGCCGGGCTGACCAAGCTGGGTGCCACGGTCGAGAGCGAGCACGGCTACCTCATCGCCCGGGCGGCGCGGCTGACCGGTGCGCCGGTGTGGCTGGACTTTCCGAGCGTCGGCGCGACGGAGAACCTGCTCATGGCCGGCGTGCTGGCCAAGGGCACGACGACCATCGACAACGCCGCGCGCGAGCCGGAGATCGTCGATCTGTGCGAGTTCCTCGTCGAGATGGGCGCGCAGATCGGCGGCATCGGCACCTCGACGCTCGAGGTCGAGGGCGTGGAGCGGCTCGCCCCGGTGGTCTCGCACGCCACCGTGCCCGACCGGATCGTGGCCGGCACCTACGCGGTCGCCGCGGTGATGACCCAGGGTGACGTGCTCGTGCGGCACGGCCGGGCGGCCCACCTGGAGATCGCGCTCGACAAGCTGGTCAGCGCCGGCGCCACGGTCGACCTGGAGGCCGACGGCTTCCGGGTCCGCATGGACCGCCGGCCGACGTCGGTCGACGTGGTGACGCTGCCCTATCCGGGCTTTCCCACGGACCTGCAGCCGATGGTGCTGGCGCTCAACGCGGTCGCCGAGGGCACCGCGATGATCACCGAGAACGTCTTCGAGGCGCGCTGGATGTTCGTCAACGAGCTGTCCCGGCTGGGTGCGGACGTGCGCACCGACGGCCACCACGCCGTCGTCCGCGGCCGACCCCGGCTGGCCGGAGCGCCGGTGCGCGCCCACGACATCCGGGCCGGTGCGGCGCTGGTGCTGGCCGGGCTGGTCGCGGAGGGCACGACCGAGGTCGGGGACGTCCACCACGTGGACCGCGGCTACCAGGACTTCGTGGCCTCGCTGACGCGGCTGGGAGCCGACGTGCGGCGCGAGACGGTGCCGGAGGACCCGTTCTGAGTCAGCGGCTGACCAGGCTGCTGGCGCGGGCGGCGTCGGCGGCGAAGACCAGAACGGCCAGCCCGCCGCCGGCCGAGGCGGCGACGGTGCCGCGGATGCCCGCGGCGCGCAGCACCTCCCTGAGCAGGTCGGCGTCCTCCTGGGTGCGCACCACCGCGACGGGGACCAGCAGGCCGTAGTCGCCGGCCGCCTGCGCCCGGGCGCGCTGCTGGGCGACCCGCTGGTCGCGCGAGCTGGTCGAGAAGACCCAGCGGCACATCAGCACGATCAGCCCCAGGGCGACGGCGGCCACCAGCGGGCCGAGCAGGAAGTGGTAGCTGGAGACGATCACGCCGGACCCTTCGTCGCAGGACCTGCCCAGTGTGGCAGCCGGCGGCCCGGCGCGCCTCGCGAGAATCGGCCCCCGGCTGTGGGACGAACGACCCGACGCCGAGGCAACCGATCCGTCGCCGCGAGCGTCTACCGGAGCAGGGGCTGACCAGGACGGTCGGCCCGGGCAGGAGACGGACATGAGCGTGGCAGCGGACAGCCCCCTGGCTGGTGACCCGACCGGTTGCGTCGCGCAGGTCCGCGTGGCGGGCCGGCTGGTGCACCTCTCGGGCCGGTTGGACGTCTCCGCGGCGGCCGACGTCCGCCTGCTGCTGTTCGACCAGGTGCAGCGGGGTGCCGGGGATCTCGTCGTCGACCTCTCGGCGCTGGTCGCCGTCGACGCCACCGGCCTGGGCGTGCTCGTCGGCGCCCACCGCCACGCCGGCCGGGCGGGCCGGGGCCTGGTGCTGCGCGACGTTCCCGCCCCGGTCGCCCGGCTGCTGCGGCTGACCCGCCTGGACCGGGTGCTGCGCCAGGCCCGGACGCGCCTGTACGCCTGATCCTGAGGCGCAGGTCACGCCGGGTGCCGCAGGTCGAGCGTTCCGTCCCGGTTACCCTTCGCTCGACCGCGAGCGAGGGGCCAGACATGACCGAGCAGACCCAGTCCATCGGAGCCGAGGTGCCCGGGGCCGACGTCCCGACGGAGGTGCCCGAGAAGCGCGCGACGCGTGACAAGCCGTGGGTCATGCGCACCTACGCCGGGCACTCGTCCGCGGTCGAGAGCAACAAGCTCTACCGCAACAACCTGTCCAAGGGCCAGACCGGCCTGTCGGTGGCCTTCGACCTGCCGACCCAGACCGGCTACGACCCCGACGACGAGCTGGCCCGGGGCGAGGTCGGCAAGGTCGGCGTCCCGGTCAGCCACCTGGGCGACATGCGGCAGCTCTTCGACGGCATTCCGCTCGAGTCGATGAACACGTCGATGACCATCAACGCCACCGCGATGTGGCTGCTCGCGCTCTACCAGGTGGCGGCCGAGGAGCAGGGCGCCCCGGCGGCGTCGCTCTCCGGTACGACGCAGAACGACATCATCAAGGAGTACCTGTCGCGCGGAACCTACGTGTTCCCGCCGGCGCCGTCGCTGCGGCTGATCACCGACATGGTGGCGTACACCGTCACGGAGATTCCCAAGTGGAACCCCATCAACATCTGCAGCTATCACCTGCAGGAGGCGGGCGCGACGCCGGTCCAGGAGATCTCGTACGCGCTGTGCACGGCGATCGCGGTGCTCGACGCGGTTCAGGCCGCCGGGCAGGTGCCGCAGGAGCGCTTCGGTGAGGTCTGCGCGCGCATCTCCTTCTTCGTCAACGCGGGCGTGCGCTTCGTGGAGGAGATGTGCAAGATGCGCGCCTTCACGCAGCTGTGGGACACCCTGCTGCAGGAGCGCTACGGCGTCCAGGTCAACTCGCTCGGCCTCACCGAGGCCCAGCCGGAGAACAACGTGCAGCGCATCGTGCTCGAGGCGCTGGCCGTCACGCTCGGCCGCGACGCCCGCGCCCGCGCGCTCCAGCTTCCGGCCTGGAACGAGGC
>JAOPWI010000089.1 GCA_025965755.1 Frankiales bacterium
CCCGCCGCGGCGGCCGCGGCCAGTCGCGCCTGCGCCGGGGCGCGCCACAGGTGACAGATGGCCAGGGCGAGGGCGTCGGCCGCGTCGGCCGGCTTGGGCGGGCCGTCGAGCCGGAGCAGGCGGGCCACCATGGTGCCGACCTGCGCCTTGTCGGCCCGGCCGGAGCCCGTGACGGCGGCCTTGACCTCCGACGGCGTGTGCAGCGCGACCGGCAGCCCGCGCCGGGCCGCGCACAGCAGGGCGACCGCGCCGGCCTGGGCGGTGCCCATGACGGTGCGCACGTTCGCCTGGCTGAACACCCGCTCGACGGCCACGGCGTCGGGCTGGTGCCGGTCCAGCCACAGCTCCAGCTCCTGCTCCAGGGCGACGAGCCGCGGCCCGAGCTCGAGGTCGGGCGAGGTGCGCGCCACGCCGACCGCGACGAGCGACGGCGGCCGGCCGGGCGCGCCGTCCACCACGCCGAGGCCGCACCGGGTCAGCCCGGGGTCGACGCCCAGCACCCGCATCCTGCCTCCCCCTGACCGCCCCGCGAGGGGAACACCTGTTCGAGCCGCGAGCGTACGGGGAACCGGACCGCAGGCCGGCGACGACGCGCCGGGTCAGGGCCGGCGCTCCTCCAGCAGGACCATGGCACCGGTCACCGCGCCGGCCGCGTCCTGCAGCCGGCTGCAGGACACCGCGCACACCACGTCGCGGCCGAACCGGTCGCGCGCCCGGACCTGCGCGTCGACGTGGTGCTGGTCGCCGCTCAGGACCGCCAGCAGGGCGTCCCGCAGCGTGCTGACCGGCAGCCCGATGTCGAGGGACAGAAAGGGCTGGCCCTGCGCCTCGTAGCTGCGCAGCCCCCACATCTGCTCGGCCCGCTCGTTCCAGACCCGCACCACCAGGTCGGTGTCCACGACGACGACCGCCCCGTCCAGGCCGAGCAGGATGCTCTCGAGGAACGCGTTGACCCGGTGCACCTCGGACGTGCGCTCTCGCAGCTCGTCGTTGACCGCCTGCATCTCCTCGTTGGTGCTCTGCAGCTCCTCGTTCATCGTCTCGAGCTCCTCGTTGGTGCTCTGCAGCTCCTCGTTGGTCGTCTCGAGCTCCTCGATCGCGCTCTGGAGCTCCTCGTTGGTGGTCTCCAGCTCCTCGTTGGAGCTCTGCAGCTCCTCATACGCCGTCTCCAGGGCGCGGTTGGCGGCGTCGAGGTCCTGTGCCAGGTGCCGGTAGCGCGTGACGTCCACGAAGGTGATCTGCACGCCGAGCACGCCGTCGCCGGCCGTGAGGGCGGCGACCTGCACGTCGTACCAGGCCTCGTCGGCGCCGCTGCCGACGGTGACCTCACCGAGCTCCACCGGGGCCGCGCCGGACTGGGCGGCCGCGACGGGCCGGCCCAGCTCCAGCGGCGAGTAGGACACCGGCAGCTCGAAGAACGGGCGGCCGATGTCCTGGCGGGAGACGCCCAGGCGGCGCACGGCGCTCTCGTTGACCAGTGACAGCACGCCCTGGTCGTCCAGCACCAGCTGCGGGTCGGGAGCGCCGGCGAAGGCGGCCTCCACGACCTTGGTCAGCCCGACCTCGCCGTCCCGGCCCCTCGGGCTGAAGGTGGGGCGCAGCTCGATCCGCACGTCCCGCTTGGCGAACAGCCGGTGCTTGAGATCGACGGGCGAGAACAGGTCCCCGTGGGTCAGGAGCATCTCGGCCTTGCCGAGCATGAGCAGGCCGCCCGGCGCCAGCGAGAAGCTGAACCGCTCGAGCGCCCGGGCCTGCGTCTCGTGGTTGAGGTACATGAGGGCGTTGCGGCAGGTCAGCAGGTTGATCCGGCCGATCGGGGCGTCCTGGATGAGGTCGTGCCGGCCGAAGATGACCGAGCCGCGCAGCTGGCTGCTGATGGTCAGCAGGTCGCCGCTGCCCTCGAACCAGCGCTCGACCAGCATCGGGTCGACAGCGCTCAGAGCCTCCCGCCGGTACTGCCCGGCGCGGGCGGTCGCGAGCGCCGACTCGTCGATGTCGGTCGCGTAGACCTTGACGCGCGCGGCGAACTGCTCGGGGCCCAGCACCTCCGCCAGCAGGATGGCCAGCGTGTAGGCCTCCTCGCCGCTGGCGCAGGCCGCGCTCCAGACGCGCACGGGGCTGCCGGCCGGCAGCGCCAGCAGCAGCGCCGGCAGAGCCTGCTCGCGCAGCACGGTCCAGGCCTCGGCGTCGCGGAAGAAGGAGGTGACGTTGATGAGCAGCATGTCGAACAGCTGGGCGAACTCGCCCGGATCGACCTCCAGGTGGTCGAGGTAGTCGCGGACCGACGTGTGCCCCGTCGTCTGCATGCGCCGGCCCACCAGGCGCATGAGGCTGGTGCGCTTGTAGCCGGTGAAGTCGGCGCCGCGGTGCACCCGCAGGTGCTCCAGCAGCGCTTCGACGTCGGGAGCGGGCTCGGGCTGGGTGCGCGTCGTCCGGGGGGACGAGGTCATGACGCCCCGGTGCCGTCGCGGGCGCCGTCCCGCGGGGCCTGGGCAGCCGGGTCGGACCCGTC
>JAOPWI010000095.1 GCA_025965755.1 Frankiales bacterium
CGCGACCTGGTCGCCGGCACCGACGATCCGGCGCTGCGCACGCTCGGCGCGTCCGGGCTGCAGGAGGTGGCCGTGCGGGCCGCCCAGTGGCGGCGCACCGCGGGCCGGCGACCGGTCACGGTGGCGCTGCCCGGCGTGCTCTAGACCTAGCGCCCGCCGCCGGTTCCGGAGCCTCGGGCGCGCGCACCCCGCGCAGGGGTCAGCCGCGGACCTCGGCGAGCACGGCGGCGACGGCCTCCTCGACGGGCAGCGTGCGGGAGGTCCCGGCGGCCCGGTCGCGCAGCTCGACCAGCCCGTCGGCCAGCGCCTTGCCGACCACGAGGATCGTCGGCACGCCGAGCAGCTCGGCGTCCTTGAACGCCACACCGGGCGAGCCACCGCGGTCGTCGAGCAGCACCTCCAGGCCGCGCTCCTCCAGCTCGGTGGCGATCCGCTCGGCCACCCCCTCGGTGTCGAACTTGCCCACCCGCACCACGTGCACGTCGACCGGCGAGACCGACCGGGGCCACACCAGGCCCTTGTCGTCGTGGGCCTGCTCGGCGATGGCGGCGACCGCCCGGCTGACGCCGATGCCGTACGAGCCCATCGTCACCCGGACCGGCTTGCCCTCCCGGCCGAGCACGTCGAGGGAGAACGCGTCGGTGTACTTGCGACCCAGCTGAAAGATGTGGCCGATCTCGATGCCCCGGTCGATGCGCAGCCCCGAGCCGCAGCGCGGGCAGGGGTCGCCGTCGCGAACCTCGGCGGCGGGCACCGTGCCGACGGGCGTGAAGTCGCGGCCGGAGACGACGTTGACCGCGTGCTTGCCGGGCTCGTTCGCGCCGGTCACCCAGGCGCTGCCGGGCACCACCAGCGGGTCGACGAGAAAACGGATCTTGGCGTCCGCGAGGACCTGCGGCCCGATGTAGCCCTTGACCAGCGCGGGGGTGCTGGCGAAGTCCGCTGCCTCGAACGGCAGCACCTCCGCCGGGCTGACGTTGGCTTCGAGCCGCTTGAGGTCGATCTCGCGGTCGCCGGGGACGCCGACCACCAGGGGCTCGATCCGGCCGTCGGGGTGGCGCAGCTTCACGACGACGTTCTTGAGCGTGCGCTCGGGGCCGACGTCGTGACCCTTGCCGCGCAGGTCGGCGACCAGCGTCGCGATCGTCGGCGTGTCCGGGGTGTCCAGCACCTGCATCGCGGGGTGGTCGGCCGGGTCCTGAGCCGCCGCGGCGCCCACCTGCACGGCCTCGGTGTTGGCGGCGTAGTCGCACGAGGTGCACGACACGAAGGTGTCCTCACCGGTGGGCGAGACGGCCAGGAACTCCTCCGACGCGCTGCCGCCCATGGCCCCGCTGACCGCGGCCACGATGCGGTAGTCCATGCCCAGCCGGTCGAACGTGCGGATGTAGGCGTCGCGGTGCTTGGCGTAGCTGACCCGCAGCCCCTCGTCGTCGAGGTCGAAGGAGTAGCTGTCCTTCATGACGAACTCGCGGCCGCGCAGCACGCCGGCCCGGGGACGCGCCTCGTCGCGGTACTTGGTCTGCACCTGGTAGAGCACGACGGGCAGGTCCTTGTAGGAGGAGTACTCGCCCTTCACCAGGGTCGTGAACATCTCCTCGTGGGTCGGCCCGAGCAGGTAGTCGCCACCCTTGCGGTCCTTGAGGCGGAACAGGTTGTCGCCGTACTCGGTCCAGCGCCCCGACTTCTCGTAGGCCTCCCTGGGCAGCAGGGCCGGGAACAGCACCTCCTGGCCGCCCATGCGGTCCATCTCCTGGCGCACGACGCGGGCGACCCGCTCGAGCACCCGCACGCCGAGGGGCAGCCAGGTGTAGATGCCGGGCGCGACGCGGCGGACGTAGCCGGCCCGGACGAGCAGGCGGTGGCTCGGGACCTCCGCGTCCGCCGGGTCCTCACGCAGGGTGCGCAGGAACAGGGTGGACATGCGGAGCACGGGCTCTCCAGGGGACGAGTCGGGGGTGCAGCGGGCGGAACGGCCAGCTTATCGGCGCGCACGACAGCGGCCGGCGCGTCGCAGCCGGACGGGTGCCGCACCGCCAGCAGGAGGCGGGCCGCCCGCGGCGAAGACAGCAGCACACCCGCTCCCCCGGACCCGGAGGTCCCGTGCGCCGCGCCCTGCTCCCCCTGATCAGCCTGCTGCTCGCCGGCCCGCTCGCCCTGAGCGCGCTGGCCGCCCCCGGGGGCGGCAACCCGGCTGCGCCCGGCCGGGTCAAGAAGGCCGCCGTCCAGCCGGCCGCTGCGACGGTCCCCGCGCCGCGCGTGGTGGTCGCCGACATCGACAGCGGCATCAACCCCTACCACGAGGCCTACTACGCGGGCGCCGGCCCGTACGCCGGGCGCAGCGGGCCGAGCAGCGTGACGCCGGACGTGCTGGCGGAGTTCGGCATCGGCCCCGCCCAGACCATCGAGCTGACCCGCACCGGCAACTTCGCCGCCGACTTCGCCGCCGACCGGGCCACGTGGGACGCGATCGAGCAGGGCAGGCCGTACTGGTTCAAGGGGACCAACATCATCGCCGTCTCCTTCGACGACACCGTGGGCAAGACGCCGATCCTGGCCGACGAGGGCGACGAGCACGGCATCGGCACCTCGTCCGCGGTGCTGGACGCCCATCCGGACGCGGTCGTGCTGTTCCTGGAGGGCATGGCCGACCCGGCCGCCGAGCAGCTGGCCTTCACCCACCCGGCCGTCGACATCGTGACCACCTCCTACGGCATGCCGGGCAGCCCGCCGCTGCCGTTCCACCTGACCGAGTCCTACGGCGGCACCGTGCTGCGCGGCAAGCTGCACTTCGGCGCCTCCGACAACTCCCCGGCGCTGTCGCCGCCGGACAGCACGTCCGGACCCTGGTGGACCATCGCCGTCGCCGGCTTCCACGAGGGCAGCAGCGGCGGCCGCGAGGCGCTGTCGGGCAACGTCGTGGACGTCGTGTCGGACTTCACCCAGCCGCTGCCCTACTGCAGTGCCTGCGAGAGCGGCGAGCAGAGCGTCAGTGGCACCTCCTTCGCCACCCCGCGCAGCGCCGGCACCGCCTCGGCCGTGCTGCTGCAGGCCCGCCGCAAGGCCGGCCACGTCGGCGGTCCGGTCGTCCGTTCCGGGCTGGGCTCGCTGATGGTCAGCGGCAACGGCACCGAGCTCACCCCGTGGCAGGTCCGCCGCGCCCTGGAGGAGGCGGCGCACGTCCCGACTCTCGCGGAGTACGACGCCGAGTCCGCGCTCCTGGAGGACCTGAGCTCCGTGCCGGTCGTGGACCCGGTGGCGTCCGCGCAGACCGGCTGGGGCCTGCTGTCGCCCGACCCGCGGTACGGCGTGCTGGCCAAGGCGGCCGAGCAGCTGGCCACCCCGACCTCGACCAAGGGCGCGCAGACCTGCGCCGTCAACACCGCCCAGCACGAGCTGCGCTTCGCCTACTGGAACAGCGTGGCGATCGGCAGCGAGTCGTTCGGCACGACCGAGGACCCCTACCTGCCCTGCTGACCCGACCGTCCCCGCCGGGGCGGCGCCCGCCCGGGTGCCGCCCCGGCGGCCGGCTCGCTAGCCTGCCGCGGTGCTGGTCCTGCTGCCTCCGTCCGAAGGCAAGGCGCCGGGCGGCACCGGGCCGCCGCTCGACCTGGACGCGCTGTCCCGGCCGTCGCTGACGCCGGTCCGGGCGCGGCTGGTGGACGCGCTGCAGGGCCTGGCCCAGGCGCAGCCGGACGTGCTGCGCACGGCACTCGGCCTGTCCCCCGGCCAGGCCGCCGAGATCGACAAGAACGCCGCGCTGCGCACCAGCCCGACCCTGCCGGCGCGAGCCCGCTACACCGGCGTCGTCTACGACACGCTGGACTACGCCACCCTGACCGGCCCGGCCCGGCGCCGGGCGGACGCCTCGCTGGTGGTCGCCAGCGCGCTGTTCGGCCTGCTGCGGCCGGGTGACCGGGTGCCGGCCTACCGGCTGTCGGCGGGCAGCACCCTGCCGGGCCTGGGCGGGCTGGCCCCGCTGTGGCGTCCCGCCCTGGAAGCCGAGCTGGCCGGCACGCGCGGGCTGGTGGTCGACCTGCGCTCGGGCGCGTACGCCGCGCTGGCCCGGGTTCCCCAGGCCGTGCAGGTCCGGGTGCTGCGCGACGCCCACGGCCAGCGGTCGGTCGTCAGCCACGACAACAAGTGGACCAAGGGCCTGCTCGCCCGGGCGCTGTGCCAGCACGGCGCGCGGACGGTCGCCGACGTGGCGGAGGTCGGACGCACGGTGTGCGACGCGGTCGAGGTCGACGGCCGCCGCATCGACCTGCTCCTGCACGGCCTGGCGCGCGCCCGGTGAGCTCCGGTCGGCTGCTCACCCCCGGCCGGGACC
>JAOPWI010000205.1 GCA_025965755.1 Frankiales bacterium
GCACGCGCCGCCGGCGCTCACCACGTCGTGCGCTACCCCTCCGCCACGCTCGCTGCCGACATCCTCGCGGTCGCCCCGGACGGCGTCGACCACGTCGTCGAGGTCTCCCCGGGCAAGCACGCGGCCCTGGACGTCGAGGTGCTCGCGAACCACGGCAGCATCGCTTACTACGCCAACGACGGCGGCCCGGACTTCACCGCCCCGATCGTCGCGAGCTTTGCCAAGAACGTCCGCTGGCAGGGCCTGCTGCTCTACACGGTCGGCGCCGAGCCCCTGCGCCACGCCGCCGAGGACATCACCGCCGCGCTGGACGACGGCGCGCTCCCGGTCGGCGAGGACGCCGGACTGCCGCTGACCTGGTTCCCGCTCGAGCAGACCGCCGCCGCGCACGACGCCGTCGAGCAGGGCGTGGTCGGCAAGGTCCTCGTCCGAGTCAGCGAGGGCTGATCTCGATCTCGCCGGAGCGCTGGGTACGACGGATTGCCCGATGGTGACGTAGAGCCCGATTGGACGCACCGTCCGCCATGGCAGCGGAGACGGCACGACCGACGGTCGCGCTGGACAGGCGAACCGCTCAGGCGGTCTTGAGAACCAGCAAGAACTGACCGCCCCCGGCCTCGACGGAGGTCGTGAGCGGCAGGTCTGGAGCGAACCGGGACAGGCGGTCGAGCAGCCACGTGCTCGCGGCGTCAGCGTCGTCCCGGCTCGGACAGCGGGCCACGACCTCCCGTCCCCCTTTGCGGCCGAGCCTGTCGACGGTCGCGACGAGCGGCGCAGGGTCGACGACGAACAGCTCCGGCGACCAGGGCACCACCGGCTTGACGGCGCCCTTCTTGGTGTTGCAGGCCCGGTGCGCGAGCCGCTCCTGGCCGATCTTCTTGCCTTTCGGCGCGACGCCGCTGTCCACGCTGGGTCCCCGGTCTGCATTGACCGACGCATCGGGATCGACCGGCTCATCGCAGAGCCAGCAGCGCCAGCCGTCCTTGTCGCCGACCTCGTGCAGTGTGCTCATGACGTCACCGTAGGCGGGCGCCATGGCCAGGCCGGTTCCTCTGCGGTGATGTACGCGGCGCCAGCCTGTGGGACCCGCTCATCGAGGAGCGGTGGTTTCGGGCTGCCGAACGGCCAACTTCCGAGCGGTCGGTCAGCCCGCCACCCTGGCACCGTCTGTCGACACCCTGTCATCTCGCCCGCCGCCCCGACCGACGTCTGTGCTGCCGTCCTGCGCGTCGGAGACACCCATGAGGCGCAGGCAGTTCGGAGCCGGAGGCAGGCTGCCGTCCGGCCCCTGGCAGGCGCGCTACCGAACTGCCGGCGGACGTCTGGTCTCGGCGAGCAGCCGAGCTGCGGAGCCGGAACCCGGCAAGAACCGCGCCGCCGGTCCGTCGACGAATGAGGCGGGCCGGGCACTCCTCGTCCGCGGCGGCACTCGGCTACCAGCACGCCGCAACGCACCGCGAGCAGGAAATCGCGGACCGGCTCACCGAGCTGCCCACCCGCGACGAGCCGCCGGCTGAATCATCCCGGTGTGGCACGCGAGTCGAACGGCCACGTGACCAGAAACGGCGGGGCACCCGGCCACAGCAGGAGGCCGACGGCAACGGCACAGGCCAGCGCAGGTGGCGGAGGCGGATGGGAATCGAACCCACCAGGACCGGATACCGACCCTCACCGGTTTTGAAGACCGGGGTGCCCACCAGGAACACGTACGCCTCCCCGACCAGGCAGCCCGGTCGTCCGCCGACCCTACGCAGCCGTGTGACCCGGCCGCGGCCGGGTAGCCGCGGGTCACCGTCCCCGACCCGGAGGTGCCCCCATGACCACGACAGCCGACAGCGACGTGGTGGACGTGCTCACCAGCGACCACCGCGAGGCCCTGGACCTGGTCACCCAGATTCGCGAAACCACCGACGGGCCCACCCGGCGGGACCTCACCGACGCGCTGATCGCCGAGCTGGTGCGCCACTCGGTGGCCGAGGAGATGTTCGTCTACCCGGCCATGCGCGACTCCGTGCCGGGCGGCGCGGCGGCGGTCGACCACGACACCGCCGAGCACAAGGAGCTCGAGACCCTCATGAAGGGGCTGGAGTCGACCGCTCCGGAGGACCCGGCGTTCCTCGAGGACCTCGGCCGGCTGGAGGCGGTCCTGCGCGACCACGTGCAGGACGAGGAGGGCGAGCAGTTCCCCAAGCTGCGGGCCAACCTGTCGCGCGAGCAGCTGGTCGAGCTGGCCGCCAAGGTGGAGATGGCCAAGAAGGTGGCTCCGACCAGGCCGCACCCGGCCGCGCCCAACGCCGAGCTGTTCCACAAGACGGTGGGCGCCGGCGTCGGTCTGGTGGACCGGCTGCGAGACAAGCTCAGCGGCCGCAACACCTGACGCGCACCGGGGGCCAGTTCACGAGTCGAGGGTTCACCTCGGGGGCCGTACGGTCGACGCATGACGACCACAGCGGTGCGGCTGACCCAGCTGGCCAAGGGCGGCGGCTGCGCCTGCAAGATCCCCCCGGGTGAGCTCGAGGACGTCGTCCGCGGACTGGTCGGTCCGGCCAGCCCGGACCTGCTCGTCGGCCTGGACGACGGCGATGACGCGGCGGTGGTCCGCATCGACGACCGCACGGCCGTGGTCGCCACCGCCGACTTCTTCACGCCCGTCGTGGACAGCGCGTACGACTGGGGGCGGATCGCCGCGGCGAACGCGCTGTCGGACGTCTACGCGATGGGTGGGCGGCCGATCGTCGCGGTCAACCTGGTCGGCTGGCCGCGCGAGCTGCTCGGCATGGAGCTGCTCGGCGAGGTGCTGCGCGGCGGCACGGACGTCGCCCGGCTGGCCGGCTGCCACGTCGCCGGCGGCCACAGCATCGACGACCCGGAGCCCAAGTACGGCATGGCGGTCACCGGGCTGGTCGACCCGCAGCGGCTGCTGCGCAACGACGCCGCGCAGGCCGGCCTGCCGCTGTCGCTGACCAAGCCACTCGGCGTCGGCGTCCTGAACAACCGGCACAAGGCGACCGGCGAGGTGTTCGCGCACGCCGTGGAGAGCATGGCGGGCCTGAACCGCGCGGCCAGCGAGGCCGCCGTCGCCGCCGGCGCCCGCGCGGCGACCGACGTCACCGGCTTCGGACTGCTCGGCCACCTGTACAAGATGATGCGCGCCAGTGGCGTCACCGCCGTCGTGGACAGCGCTGCCGTCCCGTACCTGGACGGCGCCCGCGAGGCGCTGCGGGACGGCTACGTCAGCGGCGGGACGCGGCGCAACCTGGACTGGGTCCGGGCCCACCTGTCCTCCGCGGTGGACGAGGACGAGCTGCTGCTGCTCGCCGACGCGCAGACCAGCGGCGGGCTGCTGGTGGTCGGCGAGGTCCCCGGCGCGCCGGTCGTCGGCGAGGTCGTGGCGCGCCGGGACGCCGTCATCGAGGTGCGCTGACGCTAGGGCCGCGGGGCGCCGCCGCCCTTGCCCTTGCGCATCTGCGAGACCAGGCCCTTGAGTTTCGCCTGGTTCTGCGGCTTGCGCGCCTCGTCGAAGACCTTCTTCGCGATGCCTGCCTTGAGCAGTCCGCTGAGCATGCCCATGTCATGTCCTCCTGAGTTCGGTACGTCCTGCCAGCAGGTCTGCCCCGAGCGGGCGGGTCTAGCCGCCGGTGCGCGCCCGAGCTGCCGGGGCCTGCTCCCCCGCGTCGCCCGTCGCCGTGGCCCGGCCCTTGGGCGCGCGGGTGAGGAGCGGCAGCACCATGGACACCGCGGCGATGACCGCGATGGTCGTGTAGCCGCGGGTGTAGTCCTTGTCCTCGCCGATCAGGTGGGACGCGATGAGCGGCCCGACCACGCCGCCCAGGCTCCAGCCGATGATCATGAGGCCGTAGATGGCGCCGGCGTTGCGCACGCCGAAGAAGTCGCCGGCGGTGGCCGGCATGGTGCCGAACGTGCCGCCGTAGCAGAGGTAGATCACCGCCGCGAGCAGGAAGAACAGGGCCGGCTGGGAGGCGTGCGGGAGCAGCGCGAAGCAGACCGCCTGCAGGCCCAGGATCGCCACGAACGACGGCATCCGGCCGATCTTGTCCGACACGGCCGCCCAGAAGACCCGCCCGCCGCCGTTGAAGACGGCCAGCACGCCGACCGCGCTGGCGGCCGCGGTCGCGCTGTAGCCGGCGATGTCGGTCGCGCTGGCGGCCGCCTGCGAGATGAGCGCGATACCGGCGGTCACCGACAGGGTGAGGATCGCGGCGAGCAGATACCACTGCGGCGTGCGCAGCGCCTCGCCCTGGGTGTAGTCGGTGGTGCCGGTCGCGCCGGTCCCTCCGGCCGGCGTCCACCCCGGCACGGCGTAGCCGGGCGGCGGGTTGCGGAAGAAGGCCGCGCCGGCGAGCGACATGACCAGGTAGGCGAGTCCGAGCGGCAGGAACGCCCTCGTCGGCACGTCCGGGTTCTGGCCGATCAGGGCCTGCGCCACCGGGCTGGTCAGCACCGCGCCGAAGCCGAAGCCGCCGACCGCCAGGCCGGTGATGAGCCCGCGCCGATCCGGGAACCACTTCTGCAGCATCGCGATCGGAACGATGTACGCCAGGCCGAGCCCGAACCCGCCGAGCACGCCGTAGCCCAGCACCAGCAGGGGCAGGTCCTCCCGGGACCTCGCCAGCGAGGCGAGCAGGACCCCGAGCGCGTAGATGACACCGCCGACCAGCGCGACCGGGCGCGGCCCGCGCTTGTCCTGGACGCGCCCCCCGACGTACGTGCCGATGAAGATCATGCCGATGGCGACCTCGAACGGAGTCGCCGCCTCGGTCTTGCTGAGCCCGAACGGCTCCGCGTCCTGCAACGCCTTGGCGAACACGCTCCAGGCGTAGACCGCGCCGATCGAGAACTGCAGCAGCAGCGCGGCAGCCACCAGGCCCCAGCGCCCTCGGGTCGGGTTGTCCGACATGCCTGCTCCTAGGGGACGACGCGACTGGCCTGGCCGCGATCTACCCGTTCACGCTGCGGAACGACCACGTACTTCGGGTCGCGGGCCGACTCCTGGCCGGCCTCGAAGACGCCGAACCGCAGGCAGGCCGACCCGCCCATCAGGGCCGCGCCGGACAGCGCCGCCCCCAGCCGGCTGCGTGACCCGACCGCGAGCGTCCCCACGACGCCGGCCACGGTCAGCACCTTGCTCGCCCGCATCAGCCGCCCGGCCGGGCCCTCGTGCAGGGGCTCGGCGGTCAGCCCCATCGCCTGCTCCATCCGCCGCTCCACGGCGAGCTCGAGCAGCGCCCCGCCGACCGCCAGCCGCCGCGCCGGACCGGCCTCGGCCACTGGCACGCTGGCCATGCCCAGCCCGCCGGAGGCCGCCGACGCCGAGCCGACGAACACGAACGGCAGGTGCCGGTGGGCGTCGTGCCAGGTCGGCGTCGCGGTGTTGGTGAGCAGGACGGCGGTGTAGGAGGCCACGGCTGGCGCCACGGTGGCCGCGACCAGCCCGGCCGGCCGGGCGGAGAGCCCGAGCAGCGAGCCGACCCACCGCAGCCGCCGCGGCAGCAGCCCGCGCAGCTCCGCGGCCGCGGCCAGCCCGGCGAACGGGCCGTAGGCGGTGAGGATCCAGGTGCCGATCGACATCGGCGAGGTCGGCTTGGCCACCCGGAGCATGTGGTG
>JAOPWI010000132.1 GCA_025965755.1 Frankiales bacterium
GGCGCCGTGCGGCGCGGGGTCGGGCCGCGGCGGGAGGGGCTCATGGCGGCTAGCGTGTCACCGTGCTGGTCGTGACGCGGTTCGACGTGCCGGAGGCCGACGGGCCCGGCTTTCTCGCCCAGGCGCAGGCCGCCCTCGCCGCCTTCGCCGGGCGCCCGGGCTACGTCCGCGGCCGCATCGGCCGGGCGGCCGACGACCCGTCCGCCTGGGTGCTCACCACCGAGTGGGAGGGCGTGGGCGCCTACCGCCGGAGCCTGTCGGCGTACGAGGTGAAGGTCGACGCCGCGCCCCTGCTGTCCCGCGGGCGCGACGAGCCGAGCGCGTTCGAGGTGCTGGTCTCCGAGGAGGGCAGCGCCCCGTCACGACGGGCGGCCGACGCAGGCACCGTCGCCGTGGGCGAGGCCTCGGGCCCGTGAGTCCGGCCGCCGGGCTGGCACCCGGCGTTCCCGCCCCCCGGCGCACGACCGGCAGGCCGCGCCGACCGGTTCACAGGCCCTTCAGGACCTCCACGATGGTGCCGGTGTCCTGGTAGGTCAGCCCCAGCGTCGACACGTGCGACCACCGCAGCAGGCCCGCGCCGTCGACGACGAACACCGACCGCTTGGACAGGCCGAGCGCGCCGGCCACCCCGTACGCCCGGTGCGCCCGCTTGTCGGTGTCCGCGAGCAGGGGGAACCGCAGCCCGCGCCTGTCGGCGAAGCGCTGGTGGCTGGCGACGTCCTGCGTCGAGATGCCCCAGACCTGCGCGCCGACGCCGCGCAGCACGTCGAGGTCGTCCTGGTAGGAGCACAGCTGCTTCCGGCACACCGGCGTGTCGTCGCCCGGGTAGAAGGCGAGCACCACCGGGGTGCCGCGCTGCTCCGACAGGCGGAAGCGGCCGGCGGCTCCCTCGGCCCAGCCCTCGAGGTCGATGTCGGGGGCAGGGGCGTTCAGCGGGAGGGCCATGCGCCCAGTCTGCCCACCGGTAGCGTGACCCGCTCACCCGACAGCCAGCCGGACCAGGAGCACTCATGGCCAAGACCGCCGACCGCATGGACACCATCGTCAGCCTCTGCAAGCGGCGAGGCCTGGTCTTCCCGTCCAGCGAGATCTACGGCGGACTGCGCGCCTCCTGGGACTACGGACCGCTCGGCGTCGAGCTCAAGAACAACGTCAAGCGGCAGTGGTGGAAGTCGGTCGTCCAGGGCCGCGACGACGTCGTCGGCCTGGACTCGTGCGTGATCCTGGCCCGCGAGGTCTGGGAGACCTCGGGCCACGTCAACGCCTTCGTCGACCCGCTGGTGGAGTGCACCTCCTGCCACAAGCGCTACCGCGCCGACCACCTCGAGGAGGGTGCGGGCAAGTCGCTCCCCGAGATCGCCTGCCCGAACTGCGGCAACCGCGGCACCTGGACCGAGCCGAAGATGTTCAACGGCCTGCTCTCGACGACGCTCGGGGCGGTCGACGACGGCACGGGCCTGGCCTACCTCCGCCCGGAGACGGCGCAGGGCATCTTCATCAACTACGCCAACGTGCAGCAGGCGGCGCGCAAGAAGCCGCCGTTCGGCATCGGCCAGATCGGCAAGAGCTTCCGCAACGAGATCACCCCGGGCAACTTCATCTTCCGGACCCGCGAGTTCGAGCAGATGGAGATGGAGTTCTTCGTCAAGCCGGGCGAGGACGAGACCTGGCACCAGTACTGGATCGACGAGCGCATGGCCTGGTACACCGGGCTGGGCATCTCCCCTGACCGCCTGCGGATGTTCGAGCACCCGGCCGAGAAGCTGTCGCACTACTCCAAGCGCACCGTCGACATCGAGTACAAGTTCGACTTCACCGGTACGGAGTGGGGCGAGCTCGAGGGCATCGCCAACCGCACCGACTACGACCTGTCGGTGCACAGCAAGGCGTCGGGCACCGCTCTGGACTACTTCGACCAGGAGTCGGGTGAGCGCTGGACCCCGTACGTCATCGAGCCGGCCGCCGGTGTCGACCGCTGCACGCTGACGTTCCTGCTGGACGCCTACACCGAGGACGAGGCGCCCAACGCCAAGGGCGGCGTCGACAAGCGCGTCGTGCTCAAGCTGGACCCCCGGCTGGCGCCGCTCAAGGCGGCGGTGCTGCCGCTGTCGCGCAACGCCGACCTGTCGCCGGTGGCGAAGTCGCTCGCGGCGTCGCTGCGCCAGCACTGGAACGTCGACTTCGACGACGCCGGGGCGATCGGCCGCCGCTACCGCCGCCAGGACGAGGTCGGCACGCCGTACTGCGTCACCGTCGACTTCGACACCCTCGAGGACCAGGCCGTCACCATCCGCGAGCGGGACGCGATGACCCAGGAGCGGGTCTCCCTCGACCAGGTCGAGCGCTACCTCCACGACAAGCTCGGCGTCCTCTAGCGCTGCCCGTCCCGCGCCTGCCCCCGCCTGGTCGTCCGGGCGGGGGCGGCCGGTCGGGGCGGGCTACCCGCGGTCGCGCAGGTCGACCGCGGGCAGGTCGCTGGGGGAGTCGCCGAGCGGGCCGATGCCGCGCTGCTGGAGCGTGCGCAGCACGCGGTAGGCGACCACCGCGGTGAGCGACCCGAGGGCGATGCCCTCCAGGGTGACGTCCCCTTGCGTGAAGCGGTAGTTGGCGGCGCCGATCACCAGCGAGATCGCCGCGGTGAGCAGGTTGACCGGGTCGCGGAAGTCCACGCGCGACTCGACCCAGATGCGGGCGCCGAGCACGGCGATCAGGCCGTAGAGCACCGTCGTGGCCCCGCCGAGGACGCCGCCGGGGATCGCCGCGACGGCCGCGCCGAACTTCGGGCACAGCCCCAGCAGGACCGCGACGCCGGCGGCCACCCAGTACGGCGCGGTGCTGTAGACCCGGGTCGCCGCCATGACGCCGATGTTCTCCGCGTACGTCGTCGTGCCCGACCCGCCGAAGGTGCCGGCGACCGCGGTGGCCACGCCGTCGCCCATGAGCGCCCGGCCCATCGAGTCATCCAGCGACCGGTCGGTCATCGCGGCCACGGCCTTGACGTGGCCGACGTTCTCGGCGACCAGGACGAGCACGACGGGGAGCATCAGCAGGGAGGCGCGCAGCGTGAACGAGGGCGCGGTGAACTCCGGCAGGCCGACCCAGGACGCCTCCCGCACGGCGGACCAGTCCACGTCGCCGCGCACTGCGGTCAGCGCGTAGCCCACCAGCACGCCGAGGACGATGGACAGCCGCCCGAGCATGCCCCGCGAGGCAACGGTCACGACGAGGACCACGACCAGCACGACGGTCGCGACCAGCGGGTCGGTCGCGTACGACTGGAACGCCACCGGCGCGAGGTTGAGCCCGATCAGCGCGACGATCGCTCCGGTGACGACCGGCGGCAGCAGCCAGTCGATCGGGCGGATGCCGACGGCCTGCACGAGCGCCCCGACGGCCGCCAGCAGCACGCCCGCGACCACGATCCCGCCGAGCGCCGCGGCGATGCCGCCGTCGGCCTTGGCGGCCAGCACCGGGGCGATGAACGCGAACGACGAGCCGAGATAGGACGGCAGGCGGTTGCGGGTGAGCAGCAGGAACAGGACGGTCCCGATGCCGGAGAAGAAGATCGTCGTCGACGGGGGGAAGCCGGTGATCGTCGGCACGAGGAACGTCGCGCCGAACATCGCCAGCACGTGCTGCACCCCCACCCCGACGGTCGCCGGCCAGCGCAGCCGCTGGTCGGGACGGACGACGTCGCCGCCGTCGTGCAGGGTCCAGATCGCCACGCGTGCTCCTGAGGTCGGGGGCAGAGCCGCGGGGACGGTAGTCGCTACGGTGACCGGGTGCGCACCCTCGTCGTCGACCACCCGCTCGTCTGTCACAAGCTGACGGCGCTGCGTGACGCGCGCACGGAGTCACCGACGTTCCGGCGCCTGACCGACGAGCTCGTGACGCTGCTGGCGTACGAGGCGACGCGCTCCATCCGCACCGAGCCCGTCAGCGTGACGACCCCGGTCGCGACGGCCGAGGGCGTGCGCCTGGCGCGTCCGCTGCCGCTGGTCGTGCCCGTGCTGCGCGCCGGCCTCGGCATGCTCGACGGCATGGTGCGGCTGCTGCCGACCGCCGAGGTGGGCTTCCTGGGGATGGTGCGCGACGAGAGCTCGCTGACGGCGACGACGTACGCCGACCGCCTCCCCGAGGACCTCACCGGGCGGGAGGTCTTCGTGCTCGACCCGATGCTGGCCACCGGGGGCACCCTGATCACGACGATCGAGCTGCTGGTCGCTCGCCGGGCGAGCAGCATCACCGCGATCTGCCTGCTCGCCGCGCCGGAGGGCCTGGCCCGGCTGGACGAGGCCTTCGCCGACGACAGCGGCTGCGCCATCACCGTCGTCACCGCGGCCGTCGACGACCGGCTGACCGACGAGGGCTACATCACCCCGGGCCTCGGGGACGCGGGGGACCGGCTCTACGGCGTGGTCTGAGTGCTGCTCGCGCTGCTGACGGCGGCCGCCGTCGGGCTCACCCCGTACGGCCCGGGACAGGTCGCCTTCTCCTTCGCCGACCCGCGCATCGCGGAGTCCAGCGGCCTGGTCGCCAGCTCCCGTGACGACGGCGTGGTCTTCACCCACAACGACAGCGGCGACGCGGCCCGGTTCTTCGCCGTGGACCGGACCGGGCGCACCGTCGACGCGTGGGCCCTGCCGGGCGTGCAGGCGCGCGACTGGGAGGACATCGCCCGCGGTCCGGACGAGGACGGGCGCAGCAGCCTGTTCCTCGCCGACATCGGCGACAACCGCGGGACCCGGGAGGGCGGGATCCTCGTGCACCGGGTGCCCGAGCCGAGGGTCGGTGAGCGGCTGGGGCCGGTCGTCAGCTTCCGGCTGGTCTACCCCGACCAGCCCAAGGACGCCGAGACGCTCCTGGTCCACCCCCGGACCGGGCGGCTGTACGTGGTCAGCAAGGCGCCCCTCGGCCCGTCGGTCGTCTACGCCGCCCCGGAGCGGCTGGACGCCGGCGGGCGCAACACGCTGCAGCGCCAGGGCGAGGTGGAGGTCCCGCCGTCGCGCACCGCGGGCGGCCCGCAGGGCGCCGGCGCGTTCGGGCGGGTGCTCGTGACCGCCGGTGACATCAGCCCGGACGGCAGGCGGGTGGCGCTGCGGACCTACACCGACCTGCTGGAGTGGCCGCTGCGGGACGCCGACGTGCCCGCCGCGCTCGGTGCGGCGCCGACGGTGACGCCGCTGCCGCCGACGGGGCAGGGGGAGGGGCTGGCCTACAGCCGCGACGGGCGGTCGGTCCTGACGAGCAGCGAGGGGTCCGGTGCCCCCGTCCACCGGCTGTCGGCGGGTCGCCAGCCGGAGGGTGCGGCCGTCGACACCAGGCGCCCTCGGGACCGCCTGCTGCCGCTCGCGCTGGCCGCCGGCGGGCTCGCGGCGGCCCTGCTGGTGGCACTGTTGCGAGGACGTCGCACGCGCCGCTTGCGGCCCCGGTAACCTGCACGCCCCCCCGCGACACCTGCTGCTAGGAGCCTGCCGTGACGAAGTACGTCTATGACTTCGCCGAGGGCGGGCGGGACATGAAAGACCTGCTCGGCGGCAAGGGCGCGAACCTCGCGGAGATGACGTCGCTCGGGTTGCCTGTCCCGCCCGGCTTCGTGATCACCACCGAGGCCTGCCGCGCCTACCTCGCCAACGGCGAGGTGCCGTCCGAGCTGGCCGCCGAGGTCGACGAGCACCTGGCCGCGCTCGAGGCGCAGATGGGCAAGCGCCTGGGCGACGCCGAGGACCCGCTGCTGGTCAGCGTGCGGTCCGGCGCCAAGTTCTCCATGCCCGGCATGATGGACACCGTCCTGAACATCGGCCTCAACGACGAGAGCGTCAACGGGCTGGCCAAGCAGTCCGGCAGCGAGCGCTTCGCGTGGGACTCCTACCGCCGGCTCGTCCAGATGTTCGGCAAGACGGTGCTGGGCGTCGAGGGCTTCGAGGAGGTCCTGGACGAGGTCAAGAAGGCCAAGGGCACCAAGGACGACCTGGACCTGGACGAGGTCGACCTGCGCGCGGTCGTCGAGCGGTTCAAGGGGCTGGTGCAGGCCGCCACCGGGCAGCCGTTCCCGCAGGACCCGCGGGCGCAGATGGAGCTGGCCACCGCCGCGGTCTTCGACTCCTGGGACGGCGAGCGGGCGAAGCTGTACCGCCGGCAGGAGCGCATCCCGGCCGACCTGGGCACCGCGGTCAACATCTGCACGATGGTCTTCGGCAACCTGGGCATGGACTCCGGCACCGGCGTCGCGTTCACCCGCGACCCGGCCAGCGGCGCGCAGGGCGTCTACGGCGACTACCTGCAGAACGCCCAGGGCGAGGACGTCGTCGCGGGCATCCGCAACACGCTCCCGCTGGCCGAGCTCGAGGGCCTGGACAAGGCGTCGTACGACCAGCTGCTCGGGGTCATGGAGACGCTGGAGCGGCACTACCGCGACCTGTGCGACATCGAGTTCACGATCGAGCGCGGCAAGCTCTGGATGCTGCAGACCCGGGTCGGCAAGCGGACCGCGGGTGCGGCGTTCCGCATCGCCACGCAGCTCGTCGACGAGGGGCTGATCAGCGAGGACGAGGCGCTCGACCGGGTGACCGGCGCCCAGCTCGTCCGCCTGATGTTCCCGGCCTTCGGCGCGACCGACGAGGCGACCAAGGACGAGACCCTGCTCGGCAAGGGCATGGGCGCGAGCCCCGGCGCGGCCGTCGGCAAGGTGGTGTTCGACAGCGACACCGCGGTGGCCGCCGCCGCCCGCGGCGAGGACGTCATCCTCGTCCGGCGCGAGACGACCCCCGACGACCTGGCCGGCATGATCGCCGCCCAGGGCATCCTCACCAGCCGCGGCGGCAAGACGTCGCACGCGGCCGTCGTCGCCCGCGGCATGGGCAAGACCTGCGTCTGCGGCGCCGAGGACCTCGAGGTCGACCTCGAGGCCAAGACCATCACCAGCCCCGACGGCACCGTGGTGGCCGAGGGTGACGTCGTGTCCATCGACGGCACGAGCGGCGCGGTCTACCTCGGCGCGGTGCCGGTGCGCCCGAGCCCGGTCGTGCAGTACTTCGAGGGCGAGCTCGACGTCGCCGAGAGCGACGACCTCGTCCGCGCCGTCGACCGGCTGGTGCGCCACGCCGACGCGGCCCGCCGGCTGGCCGTGCGCGCCAACGCCGACAACGCCGAGGACGCCGAGCGGGCCCGCCGGTTCGGCGCCGCCGGCATCGGGCTGTGCCGCACCGAGCACATGTTCCTCGGCGACCGCCGCCAGCTGGTGGAGGACCTCGTGCTGGCCGACGGCCCGGAGGCGCAGGCCGAGGCGCTGGCAGCGCTGCTGCCGATGCAGCGCGAGGACTTCACCGGAATCCTGCGGGCGATGGACGGCCTGCCGGTGACGGTGCGCCTGATCGACCCGCCGCTGCACGAGTTCCTGCCCGACCTCACCGAGCTGTCGGTCGAGGTCGCCGTGGCCGAGGCCACCGGCCAGAGCATCGACCCGAGGCGGCAGGTGCTGCTGGACGCCGTACGTCGCCTGCACGAGCAGAACCCGATGATCGGCCTGCGCGGCGTGCGCCTCGGCCTGGTCATTCCGGGCCTGTTCGGCATGCAGGTGCGCGCGCTCGCCGAGGCGGCCAAGGGGCTGCGCGACGAGGGGCTGGACCCGCGGCCGGAGATCATGGTGCCGCTGGTCAGCGCGGTGCAGGAGCTCGAGATCGTCCGCGAGGAGGCGTTGCGGATCCTCGCCGAGGTCGGCGTCGAGGCGCTGGTCGGCACCATGATCGAGATCCCGCGGGCGGCGCTGACGGCCGGCCAGATCGCCGAGGCGGCCGACTTCTTCTCGTTCGGCACCAACGACCTCACCCAGATGGGCTGGGGCTTCAGCCGCGACGATGTCGAGGCGGCGTTCTTCTCCCGCTACCTCGACCTCGGCATCTTCGGCGTCAGCCCGTTCGAGTCGATCGACCGGGACGGCGTCGGCCGCCTGCTGGCCATCGCCGTCGAGGAGGGCCGGGCCGCCAAGCCGGGCCTGAAGGTCGGCGTCTGCGGCGAGCACGGCGGCGACCCCGACAGCGTCCACTTCTTCCACACCGCCGGGCTGGACTACGTCTCCTGCTCGCCGTTCCGGGTTCCCGTGGCGCGTCTGGAAGCCGGGCGCGCCGCCGTCGCGGCCGCGAGCAGCGACACTCGATAGGTGCCGTTCCTGCTGTTCTCCAAGACCCTGCGCCGCCTGGTGCTCGCCCTGCTGCTGGCCGTCCTGGTCGTGCTGGGCGGCACCGCGGCCGGCGTCTGGTGGACCGCGCGGGCCGACGACCGCACGCGCAGCGACGCGATCGTCGTGCTCGGGGCGTCGCAGTTCGACGGCCGCCCCAGCCCCGTCCTGACCGCCCGGCTCGAGCACGCCAGGACGCTGTACGAGGCGGGTGTCGCTCCCCGGGTGATCACTGTCGGCGGCGGCGCGCCCGGCGACCGGTTCACCGAGGCGCAGGCCGGCGAGCGGTACCTGCGCAGCCGCGGCGTCGACCGCTACGACATCCTCGCGCTCGGCGAGGGCCGGGACACGCTGCGCAGCCTGCAGGCGCTCGAGCGCACCATGCAGGAGCGGGGCTGGCGCAGCATCGTCATCGTCACCGACCCGTGGCACTCCATGCGCAGCCGGCGGATGGCCAGCGACCTCGGCCTGCAGGCGGTCACCTCGCCCACCCGCAGCGGCCCGTCGGTGCGCACCCGCGAGACCGAGCTGCGCTACATCGCCCGGGAGACGGCGGCGTACCTCTACTACCGCGCCTTCGGCGGCACCGTCGGCGAGGGCGTCCCCGGCGCGGTCTGAACGGCCCGGGCGCCGGCCCGAGGGCGTGGCGCGGAGCGACGGGACCGGCCCGGGGCAGCGCGCCCCCCGTACGCTGGGGGCGATGACGGCGGACGAGCAGCGCTGGGTGGACGAGCCCGGCCAGCGGTCCGGCCGCACCGCCTACCAGCGCGACCGCGCGCGGGTGCTGCACTCCGGCGCGCTGCGCCGCCTGGCCGGCAAGACCCAGGTCGTCGAGCCGCACGGGCCGGGAGCCGCCGTCCCGCGCACCCGGCTCACGCACTCGCTGGAGTGCGCGCAGATCGGCCGGGAGCTCGGTGCCGCGCTCGGCTGCGACCCCGACCTGGTGGACGCTGCCTGCCTGGCCCACGACCTGGGCCACCCGCCGTACGGGCACAACGGTGAGACCGCGCTGGACGCGGTGGCCCAGGCCTGCGGCGGGTTCGAGGGCAACGCCCAGTCGCTGCGGGTGCTGACCCGCCTGGAGGTCAAGGTGCCCGGGGCCGGGCTCAACCTGACCCGGGCCGCGCTCGACGCGTCGACGAAGTATCCCTGGCCGCGCCGCGAGGGCACCCGCAAGTACGGCGTCTACGCCGACGACCGGGCCGTCTTCGACTGGGTGCGCCAGGGCGCGCCCGAGGGCCGGCGCTGCCTGGAGGCGCAGGTCATGGACTGGGCCGACGACGTCGCCTACTCCGTGCACGACCTGGAGGACGGCGTGCTGTCGGGCATGGTGTCGCTGGAGCAGCTGCGCCGGCCCGAGGAGCGGGCGGCGCTGGCCGAGCTGGCGGCGACCCACTACTCGCAGGCCGGCGCGGGGGAGCTCGAGCAGGCGCTGACCGCGCTGCTGGACGGGCCGGACTGGCCGCGCGCCTACGACGCCAGCGAGGCGGCCGCCGCGCAGCTGAAGAACCTCACGAGCAGCCTCATCGGCCGCTTCTGCTGGGCCGCCGAGCGGGCGACCCGCAGGGCGTACGGGGACGGGCCGTTGCGGCGCTACGACGCCGACCTGGTGGTGCCGGCCCGGGAGCGGGCCGAGTGCGCCGTGCTCAAGGCGGTCACCGCCCGCTACGTCATGGCCCGCCCGGGGGTGGTGGCCACTCAGCAGCGGGAACGCGAGCTGGTCGTCGAGCTGGTCGAGGCGCTCACCGACCGGCCCGAGGAGCTCGACCGCCCGGCCGCCGCGGCCTTCACCGCCGCGCCCGACGACGCCGGCCGGCTGCGCGCCGTCGTCGACGCCGTGGCCAGCCTGACCGACGCCGCCGCAGTGGCCCTGCACAGCCGTCTCGTGAGCCGGTCGGCGCGGGCCGCCGGACACTAGACTCGCCCCGCCCCCACAGGGGCGCGGGAGGTGGACGATGGCTGGGCGGATCCGGGACGAGGACGTCGTCCTCGTCCGCGAGCGCGCCGACCTCGCCGACGTGGTCGTCGAGTCAGGGGTGCAGCTGCGCTCCGCGGGCGGCGGGCGGCTCAAGGGGCTGTGCCCCTTCCACGACGAGAAGACGCCGTCGTTCAACGTCAACCCGACCGTCGGCTACTTCATGTGCTTCGGGTGCGGTGAGTCCGGTGACGTCATCACGTTCCTGCGCAAGCACGAGCAGCTGTCCTTTGTCGAGGCGATCGAGAAGCTCGCCGGCCGCTTCGGCATCGACCTGCAGTACGAGCAGGGCGGCTCGGCCCCGGGCCGGCAGACCTCCCACCGCACCCGGCTGGTGGAGGCGCACCGGCTGGCCGTCCGCTTCTACACCGAGCAGCTCGGGGCGGCCGGGGCCGAGGGCGCGCGGGCGTTCCTCGCCGAGCGCGGGTTCGACCAGGCGGCGGCCGCGGCGTACTCCCTGGGCTATGCGCCCGAGGGCTGGGACGTGCTGGTCAAGCACCTGCGCGGGCAGGGCTTCTCCGACGAGCACCTGATCTCCTCAGGGCTCGCCTCGCAGGGCAGCCGCGGCGCGATCGACCGCTTCCGCAACCGCCTGGTCTGGCCGATCCGCGACATCACCGGCGACCCGATCGGGTTCGGCGCCCGCAAGCTGTCCGCCGACCCGCGCGATGACAGCCCGAAGTACCTCAACACCCCCGAGACGCCGATCTACAAGAAGAGCCACGTGCTGTACGGCGTGGACCTCGCCAAGAAGGAGATCGCCAAGCGCCGGCAGGCGGTGGTCGTGGAGGGGTACACCGACGTCATGGCGTGCCACCTGGCGGGCGTGCCGACGGCCGTGGCGACCTGTGGCACGGCGTTCGGTGGTGACCACATCTCGGTGCTGCGCCGCCTGCTCATGGACCAGGACGAGTTCCGCGGCGAGGTGGTCTTCCTCTTCGACGGCGACGCCGCCGGCCAGAAGGCGGCGCTCAAGGCCTTCGACGACGACCAGCGGTTCGTGGCGCAGACCTTCATCGCGGTGTCGCCCGGCGGCATGGACCCGTGCGAGCTGCGACTGGCCCGCGGCGACGCGGCGGTGCGCGACCTGGTGGCATCCCGGGTGCCACTGGTGGAGTTCGCGATCCGCTCGATGCTGGCGAAGTACGACCTCGACACCGCCGAGGGGCGCGTGCAGGCGCTCGCCGCCACCGCCCCGCTCGTCGCCAAGGTCAAGGACCGGGCCCTGCGGCCGGAGTACGCCCGCCGCCTGGCCGGCTGGCTGGGCATGGACCTCGAGGCGGTCGTCGCCCGGGTGGCCGAGCAGTCGGGCGAGGCCCGCGCGCCCCAGCAGCGCCGGGCGCCGGCCCGACCGGCCAGCCGCGACCAGGTGGTCCTGGAGCTCGAGCGCGAGGCGGTCAAGCTCGCCGTGCAGGCGCCCGTGCTCGTCGCGCCGCGCTACGACGACCTCGACGAGGACGTCTTCACCGACCCGGCGCTGCGGGCCGTGCACCAGCTCGTGCTCGTGGCCGGCGGCGTGTCCGGGCAGGTCGGCGGGGAGCAGTGGGTCTCGCTGCTGCGCGAGGTGGCGCCCGACGACGCGGCCCGCCAGGTGGTCGCCCAGCTGGCGGTCGAGCCGCCGCGCACCGACGGCGAGCCCGACGCGCGCTATGCCACCGCGGTGCTCAACCGGCTGCAGGAGTTCGCCGCGACCCGCCAGGTCGCCGAGCTGAAGAGCCGGCTGCAACGGGTCAACCCGGTCGAGGAGCCGGAGGGCTACCGGCGGCTGTTCGGCGAGCTGGTCGCGCTGGAGCAGACCGTACGAGCCCTGCGCGAGCGAGGGATCGGGGAGCTGTGAACGGCGGCGGAGAGCCACGGGACGACGGTCCCGCGCTCTCCGCCGAGGTGGAGGCGCTGGTCGCGCTCGCCGGGCCGCGCCGCTCGCTCACCGACGAGCAGGTCTGCGCCGGGACGGGCGACCTGCCCCGGCAGCAGGTCGAGGCGGTTCTCGCCGAGCTGGCCCGCCGCGGGGTCACCATCCAGGAGGACGATCCCGAGCCGCTCGCGGCCGACTCCGGCGCCACCGCCGACCCGGTGCGCATGTACCTGCGCGAGATCGGCCGGGTCGCCCTGCTGACCGCCGGGCAGGAGGTCGACCTGGCCAAGCGGATCGAGGCCGGCCTGCTGGCCGCCGAGGCCCTGGACGGCTGCGACGATCCGGCGCTGCGGGCCGACCTGACGGCGGTTGCCCAGGACGGCGTGGTGGCCAAGGCGCACCTGGTCGAGGCCAACCTGCGGCTCGTCGTCTCGATCGCCAAGCGCTACGCCGGGCGGGGGCTGCTGTTCCTGGACCTCGTGCAGGAGGGCAACCTCGGGCTGATCCGCGCGGTGGAGCGCTTCGACTACTCGCGCGGCTTCAAGTTCTCGACCTACGCCACCTGGTGGATCCGCCAGGCGATCACCCGTGCGATCGCCGACCAGGGGCGCACCATCCGGATCCCGGTGCACCTGGTGGAGACGATCAACCGGCTGGTGCGCACGCAGCGCCAGCTGCTGCAGGAGCTCGGCCGCGACCCGACGCCGGCCGAGCTGGGCCTGGCCGCCGAGCTGAGCCCGGCACGGGTGCTCGAGCTGCTGCGGATCGCTCAGGAGCCGGTGTCGCTGGACAGCCCGGTCGGCACCGAGGACGACGCGCACCTCGGCGACCTCATCGAGGACGGCGACGCGGCGATGCCGGCCGAGGTGGCCACCTTCCGGATGCTGCAGGAGCAGCTGGCCTCGGTGCTGCACACGCTGTCGCCCCGGGAGCAGGAGGTGCTGTCGCTGCGGTACGGGCTGGCCGACGGCGTTCCTCGCACGCTGGAGCAGGTGGGCCGGCTGTTCGGCGTGACCCGGGAGCGGATCCGGCAGATCGAGAGCGGCACGCTGTCCAAGCTGCGCGCACCGGGGCGCGCCTCGCGGCTGCGCGACTGGGTGCAGGACCCGGGCTGAGCCGGTCGCTCGGGCCTGCTGGCGCCGGTGGCCGGGCCGCTGCGGGCGGGCGCGCCTAGGCTCGGGACATGCCGCTGTTCCGCCGCAACCGCCCGCCCGAGGCGGTCACCGCCGTCCCGATCGAGCCGGGCGACCGCCGCCTGGCCTGGGCCGTGACCACCGACGGCGAGCCCGTCGTGGCGACCGCGCGCGGGCTGCTGCTTCCTGGCCGGGAGCGGCTGGCGTGGGGCCGGGTCGAGCGGGCCGGCTGGCAGCGACCCCGGCTGGTCGTGGTCGAGGTCGCCGAGATCGAGGGCACCGGGCCGACCGTCGCGGTGGAGCTCGCGCAGGAGGGTGACCTGCCCGACGTCGTCCACACCCGGGTCACCGGCAGCGTCGCCTGGTCGAGCCACGCGAAGCTGCAGCCCGCCGGCGGCGTGCGGGTCGTCGGCCGGCGCTCGCCCGGTCTCGAGGTGCTCGACTGGCAGCTGGTCTTCGACCAGGGCACCGACCCGGATGACCCGGTGATCCGGGCCCAGGCGCAGGCGATTCTCGAGGGCGCCCGCCGCACCATCGGCTGAGCCGCCCGGCGGAGACGCCCGGCGCTCAGTGCGACCGACGGCCCCGGCGCGGGCTGAGCAGCACGCCGCTGGCCGCACCCACGACCAGGGCGGTGGCGACCGCGAGCACCGGCGCCGGCACCGGCACGTTCCGGTCGTCGCCGTCGTCGGCGGGCGGGGCTGCGACCGGCGCGGGCACCGGGACCGGTGA
>JAOPWI010000164.1 GCA_025965755.1 Frankiales bacterium
CCGGGCGGGACGGGCGGCCCCCGGTGCGGAGGGGCGGGGACGTTGCCCCGACCTGACCGCGCGTCGCGGGCGCGGTGGCACGCAGGTCGGTAGGGTCGGACCCTCCGAGAAGGGGGACCCAGGTGTCGCACGGAGCGGTCTGCGAGCTGAGCCCGTCGGACCGCGTGCTGACGATCCCCAACGTGCTGTCGGCGCTGCGGCTGGCCGGCGTGCCGCTGTTCCTCTACTGGGTGCTGGGCCCGCACCACGACGGCCGGGCGATCCTGCTGCTGATGGCCGCGGGCATCAGCGACTACCTCGATGGCAAGATCGCCCGCAAGTACGGCTCGTTCTCCCGCCTGGGCCAGCTGCTCGACCCGCTGGCGGACCGGCTGTACATCCTGGCCACCCTGCTGGCGCTGGTCGCCCGCGACGGGCTGCCGCTGTGGTGGGCGGTCGCGCTGATCGGCCGCGACGGCATCCTGGCCTGCTGCCTGCCGGTCCTGCGCCGCTACGGCTACGGCCCGCTGCCGGTGCACTTCCTGGGCAAGGCGGCGACCTTCAACCTGCTCTACGCGTTCCCGATGCTGCTGGCCGCGCTGCCGGATCGCGACGACCTGCTCTCGACGATCTTCCGTCCGCTGGGGTGGGCGTTCGCCACCTGGGGGAGCACCCTCTACTGGTACGCGGGAATTCTGTACGTCGTCCAGGTCGTGCAGCTCGTCCGTGCGGACCGGCGGTCGACACGGGAGGGAGCACCGGGGTGAGCGCAGCCGGGGTGCGGCCGTGAGGGCCGTGGTCATGGCCGGCGGTGAGGGCACCCGCCTGCGCCCGATGACCGCCAACCAGCCCAAGCCGCTCCTGCCGGTGGCCAACCGGCCGATCATGGAGCACGTCCTGCGGCTGCTCAAGCGCCACGGCTTCGACGAGACCGTCGTGACGGTCCAGTTCCTCGCCTCCCTCGTGCGCACCTACTTCGGCGACGGCGACGAGCTGGGCATGCACCTGTCGTACGCGACGGAGGAGACCCCGCTGGGCACCGCCGGGTCGGTGAAGAACGCCGAGGCCGCGCTCAAGGACGACGCCTTTCTCGTCATCAGCGGTGACGCCCTGACCGACATCGACCTGGGCGCCCTCGTCGCCGCCCACCGCCGGCGCGGGGCCCTCGTGACCGTCTGCCTCTAGCGGGTGCTCGACCCGCTGGAGTTCGGCATCGTCGTCACCGACGAGCAGGAGCGCATCGAGCGCTTCCTCGAGAAGCCGTCCTGGGGCCAGGTCTTCACCGACACGGTCAACACCGGCATCTACGTCATGGAGCCGGAGATCTTCCGGCACGTCGCGTCCGGAACGGTCGTCGACTGGGCCGGCGACGTCTTTCCGCAGCTGCTCAAGCAGGGCGCGCCGCTGTACGGCTACGTCGGGGACGGGTACTGGGAGGACGTCGGCACCCACGAGAGCTATCTGCGCGCCCAGGCCGACGTCCTGAACCGTCAGGTCGAGGTGGAGATCGACGGCTTCGAGGTCGCCCCCGGGTTCTGGGTCGGCGAGGGAGCCGAGGTCGACCCGGACGCCGTCATCAAGGGCCCCGTGCTCGTCGGCGGCTACGCCAAGGTCGAGGCGGGCGCGGAGCTGCGCGAGTTCACCGTGCTGGGCAGCAACGTGGTGGTGAAGGGCGGGGCGTTCCTGCACCGCGCCGTCGTGCACGACAACGTCTTCATCGGCCCCCAGGTCAGCCTGCGCGGCTGCGTGGTCGGCAAGAACACCGACATCATGCGGGCCGCCCGGATCGAGGAGGGCGCCGTCGTCGGCGACGAGTGCGTCGTCGAGGAGGAGGCCTACGTCTCCAGCGGCGTGAAGGTCTACCCCTTCAAGACCATCGAGGCCGGCGCGGTCGTCAACACCAGCGTCATCTGGGAGAGCCGCGGCACGGCGGCCCTGTTCGGCCCGCGCGGGGTCAGCGGGCTCGTCAACGTGGAGATCACGCCGGAGTTCGTGGTCCGGCTCGCCTCGGCGTACGCCACCACGCTCAAGAAGGGCTCGGTGGTCACCACCTCCCGGGACGCCAGCCGGGCCGCCCGGGCCCTCAAGCGGGCGGTCATCTCGGCGCTGACGGCCAGCGCGATCGACGTCCCGGACCTCGAGGTCGCCCCGCTGCCCGTGCACCGGTTCGCGACGGCCACGTCCACCGCGGCCGGCGGCATCGTGCTGCGCACGACCCCGGGCGATCCGCAGTCCATCGACATCGTCTTCCTCGACGAGCACGGCGCCGACCTGTCCGCCGCGGCGCAGCGCAAGCTCGAGCGGGTGTTCTCCCGGCAGGAGTTCCGGCGGGCGTTTCCCGGCGAGATCGCCGAGCTGAGCTTTCCGGTGCGGGTCGTGGACACCTACGTCCAGGAGGTCATCGGCGCGATCGACGTCACCGGCGTCTCGGAGGCCCAGCTCAAGATCGTCCTGGACACGGCCGGTGGCGCCGCCGGCCTGGTGCTGCCCAGCCTGCTCGGACGGCTCGGCGTCGAGGTGCTCACCGTCAACAACCGTCTCGACGAGACCTCGACGACCGAGACGCTGGCCGAGCATCTGCGCGCGCTCAACCGGCTGGGAGATCTGGTGTCCAGCTCGCGGGCGGCCTTCGGCGCCCGGTTCGACCACGTGGGAGAGCGGCTGGCCCTCGTCGACGAGCGGGGCGAGGTGGTCCACGACGACCGGGCGCTGCTCGTGCTGCTCGACCTGGTCGCCGCCGAGCGCCGCGGCGGCCGCATCGGCCTGCCGGTGACGACCACCCGGGTGGCCGAGCAGGTAACCCGGTTCCACGGAACGCAGATCGCCTGGACCTCCACCTCGCCCGACGACCTGGCGCGGTGCGCCGGTGAGCAGGGCGTCATCTTCGCCGGCGACGGCCGGGGCGGCTTCGTCATTCCCGAGGTGTCCACCGCGATCGACGGCCTGGCGGCGTTCGTCCGGCTGCTCGGGCTGGTCGCGCGCACCCGGCTGACGCTGTCGCAGATCGACGCCCGCATTCCGATGGCCCACGTCGTGCGCCACTCGCTCCCGACGCCGTGGGCGGTCAAGGGCGCCGTCATGCGCACCGTGCTCGAGGCGGCCGAGGGCCGCGTCGTCGACACGACCGACGGGGTCCGGGTCGTGGAGGCCGACGGCAGCTGGGCGCTCGTGCTGCCGGACCCGTCCGAGGCCGTCACCCACCTGTGGGCCGAGGCCGCGACCCAGCCAGCCGCCGCGGCGCTGCTGGACCGCTGGGCGCAGGTCGTCGAGAGCGTGCGGGCCTGACCGCGACCCGCTGCGGCTGGGGCAGGATGGCGGCATGACCGCTGCGCCCTCTCGCGCCCCCGTCGCGGACGAGGGCTCGATGTCGCTGCTGGCGACGCTGACGACCCACTCGCTCGATGAGAGTTACGAGGAGGCGGCGGCCCGGCGGCGCGCCGCCCCGCAGGCCGAACAGGAGCGGTCCGGCCCGCGCGTTCTGGTGGGCGTGCTGGTCGTGCTGGGCCTGCTCACCGGCGCGGCGGCAGCCCACGTGCGCAGCCGCGACGACGCCGCGACGGCCGCCCGGGACCAGCTCGCCGAGGAGGTCTCCCGGCGCACCGACCGCACCGAGGCGCTCGCCACCCAGGCCCGCCACCTGCGCCGCGAGGTCGAGCAGCTGCAGGCCACCGCGCTGGGCGCCGACACGGCCGGGCAGCGGGCCGCCGCCGAGCTGGCCCCCCTCGAGCTGTCCACCGGCCTGGTGCCGGTCGTCGGCCCGGGCGTGCTCGTGCGGCTCGATGACGCGGACGGCGCCGGGCAGCAGGCCGTCGACCGGGGCGGAGCGCCGGGCGACGGCCGAGTGCTCGACCGCGACGTGCAGGACGTCGTCAACGGCCTGTGGGCGGCCGGCGCCGAGGCGATCAGCATCAACGACGTGCGCCTCACCGCGCTGACCGCCGTCCGGTCGGCCGGCGAGGCGATCCTGGTCGACTTCACGCCGCTCAGCCCGCCCTACCTCGTCCGGGCCGTCGGCGACGCCGGCACGCTCGAGCCGGCCTTCACCGAGGGCCCGACCGGCCGGCGCTTCGCGGCGTACGGCGCGCTCTACGACCTCGGCTTCACCGTCTCGCGGGAGAGCCGCCTGCGGCTGCCGGCGGCCAGGCCCCGCGCGCTGCGCTCGGTGCAGGGGGCGTCGTGATCCCCGCCGCCGCGCTCGTGCTGGGCATCGTGCTCGGCCTCGTTCTCGAGCCGACCGTTCCCGGCTGGCTGCAGCCCTACCTGCCGATCGCGGTCGTGGCCGCCCTCGACGCCGTCTTCGGCGGCGTGCGCGCGCAGCTCGACGGGATCTTCGACGACCGGGTCTTCGTCGTGTCCTTTGTGAGCAACGTCCTCGTCGCAGCGCTGGTCGTCTTTCTCGGCGACCAGCTCGGCGTCGGCGGCCAGCTGTCCACCGGCGTGGTCGTCGTGCTCGGCATCCGCATCTTCTCCAACGCCGCCGCGATCCGGCGGCACGTGTTCCGGGCATGAGCACGCGCCGCCGCGGCGGCCGGCCGGCCGGCCCGCCCCGGGGAACCGGGGCCGACGCGGGCGGGCCCGGCTCCCCGGGCCCGCCCGGCTCTCCGCCTGCCGGCGCCCTTCCTCGCCTGGACGCCAGTCACGTGCGGGTCGAGCCGCCGGCCCGCCGGCGCCGGCCGGTCGACGAGGTGTTCGACCAGCTGGCCCTGGAGCCGCTGCCCGAGGAGCCCGTCCGGCCGCCACGACGGGCCGCCGCGCCGGTGCCACCGCTGATGGCTCA
>JAOPWI010000181.1 GCA_025965755.1 Frankiales bacterium
TGCGACCGTCACCGGCGCCAGCACCGGCTGCTCCTGCTCGGCGACGGGCAGGGCGAGCCAGCGCGGCCCTGCTCCAGCGACGGGCGCGGCAGCCTGCACGCGGCCGGCGAGGGCGACGAGCAGCCCACCGGCGACGTTGCCGGGAAGGGTCCAGGCGAGGTTCTCGGGCAGCGCCGACCACGGGGCGACGCCGGACAGGGCGGCCAGCGAGAAGGTCGTCATGTTGGCCACCGAGTGCTCGAAGCCCGAGCCGACGAAGGCCAGCAGGCCCCACCACAGGACCATCAGCTTGGCGCCGTCGGTCGCGGCCCGGGTGGCCATCCACACCGCGAGGCAGACCAGCGCGTTGCACAGGACCGCGCGCCAGAACAGCTGGGTCCCGGTGGCTGCCTGCTTGGCGGCGACGACCGACGACAGCAGCGCGCGGCCCGGCGTCCCCGGCCCGAGGGTGCCCCCGGCGTGGACGGCCCAGGCCAGCGCCCCCGAGCCGACGGCGTTGCCGAGCAGCGACAGCAGGCACACGACGGCCACGTGCCGGGCGCCGACCCGGCGGGCCAGCCGCCCGTGCGCCATGGCCATGACGTTGCCGGTGAACAGCTCGCCTCCGGCGAAGACCACCAGGGTCAGGGCCACTCCGAAGACCGCGGCCTGCACCAGCCTGGTGGCCGGCGAGCCGGCCGCGGCGAAGGGCGCCGAGACGCTCAGCAGCAGCACGACGGCGACCCCGACGTAGGCCCCGGCGAGCGCCGAGCTGGCGGTGAACCGCCAGGGGCGCAGGCACGCTCCTGCCTTGGCGACGGCGCTCTGGGCGGTGTCGTCGACCGCCTCGGCGACGCTGCGGGGCATCAGCCGGCCCTCACGGGACGAAGGCCGGACGCGGTGCGGGCGGCGGCGTCTGTTGGCGCTCCGGTGCCCGCCGCTGCGCGGGGACCAGGTTCACGGCGGGCGCCGGCACGCGGGCGGGAGCGGCCGGCGTGCGCCCCTCGTACGCCTCGCGCTTGCTGATCTTGGCCTTGAAGTAGTCGCCGCCCTTCTTGACGACGTCGTCGGTGCCCCACTCCGGCGGGGCGTCCGAGCGCTTCAACATCTGCGGAATGTGCTTGGAGCAGTGGATGTAGGCCTCCACCACGTCGACGAGCACCCAGCGCTCCGGTCGCTGCCCGCCCGAGGCGAACAGGCCGCTGACGACGCTCGGCGGCAGGTTGCCGCGCTCGAACAGCTCGCCGTTCTCCAGCACCGAGGCGCGGCCGTTCACGTGCAGGCCGATCGCGTCGCCGCAGAAGTCGATGAACAGCAGGCCGATGTGGCCGTTCTCGGTGATGTTGCCGAGGCTCGCCATCACGCCGTTGCCGCGGTACTCCGGGTAGACGAGCGTCTTGTCGTCCAGCACGCACACGAACCCGGGAGGGCCGGCCCGGAAGGAGCAGTCGGCCTCGCCGTGCGCGTCGGCCGTGGCGATGAAGGCCATCTCCATCCGGCCGAGGAACTCCTGCATGTGCCCGTTGAGGTGGTCGAGCAGCTGGTGGTCGTAGAAGCCCTGGGCGCGCTTGCCCGTCGCGAACCGGGTCTGCAGCTCGTGCTCGCCCACGGAGCCGGCGACCGCGTGGCGGCCCTGGGGTCGGCTGTGCTCGCTCATGTCGACGCTCCCACGGGTCCGACCGCGAAGGCGCCCAGCGCCGGCGCGGGGCAGGCCCGCTGCTGCGGGATGACGGCGACCAGCTCTGCCCGCGCGCCGGCCAGGGCCGCGGCGTCGGCGAGGTCGTCCCCGGTGCTGCGCATGAGCGCCTCCAGGGTCGCCGCGTCGAGCGGCCGGGCGAAGAAGTACCCCTGGGCGATGTCGCACTCCAGGGCCTCGAGCTCGCGGACGTGCTCGCTGCGCTCGACCCCCTCCGCGACGGTCTCCAGCTGCAACGTCTTGGCGAGGGCCACGATCGTGCGGGCCACCGCCGACTCCTCGACGTTGTCGCCGCCGAGGCCGTCGATGAACGACTTGTCGATCTTCAGCACGTCGATCGGGAACCGCTGCAGGTAGGTCAGGGACGAGTAGCCGGTGCCGAAGTCGTCGATCGCCAGCCGCACCCCGAGCTCCTTGAGCGACTGCAGGGTCGCGAGGGTCTCGACGGTGTCCTGCATGAGCACGGTCTCGGTGATCTCCAGGACGAGGCGCGAGGGCTCGAAGCCGGAGGCGCGCAGGGCCTCAGCCACCTCGTCGACCAGGCCGGGCTGGAGCAGCTGCCGGCCGGAGAGGTTCACGCTCATGGTCAGCGGCGTCGCCTGCAGCTGCTGGTCGTGCCAGCGCCGGCCCTGCATGCAGGCCTCGCGAAGCACCCACCGGCCGACATCGTAGATGATGCCGGTCTCCTCGGCGAGCGGGATGAACTCCATCGGCGGGATCAGGCCCCGGTCGGGGTGCTGCCAGCGGACCAGCGCCTCCACGCCGACGACCGCGTGGGACTGCAGGTCGATCTGCGGCTGGAAGTGCAGGACCAGCTGGTCGCGCTCGATGGCGCGGTGCAGGTCGTTCGCCATCTCCAGGCGGCGGACCACGCCGGCCCGGAGCACCTGGTCGAACACCTCGTAGCGGGCCCGGCCGTCGTCCTTGGCGCGGTACATGGCCGCATCGGCGTCGCGCAGCAGCGTGTGGCAGGTGTCGTCCTCGGCTCCGGACACGGTGATCCCGATGCTCGCGGTGACGAAGACCTCCTGGCCGGCCACCTCGAACGGCTCCCCCAGGGCGCTGGCGATCCGCTCGGCCAGCCCTTGGGCGTCCTGCTCGTTGGTGACCGACTCGGCCAGAACGACGAACTCGTCACCACCGAAGCGGGCCACCGTGTCGCCGGGGCGCAGCAGCGCCCGCAGCCGCCCTGCGAAGGCGCACAGCAGGTTGTCGCCCGCGTCGTGGCCGAGGCTGTCGTTGACGAGCTTGAACCGGTCGAGGTCGACGAACAGCACGGCCAGGCGACGCCGGTCGCGCTGCGCGAGGGCCAGGTCCAGCCGGTCCAGAAGCAGCGTCCGGTTGGGCAGTCCGGTCAGCGGGTCGTGCATGGCGTGGTGGGCCAGCTGCTGCTGGGCCTGCTCGCGCTCGAGAACCCGGCCCAGCTGGTTGCCGATCTGCGCCATCACGTCGCAGAGCGCCTCGTCGGCGGCCAGCGCCTCGTCGGTGAAGAACTCCAGCACCGCGGTGACCTGGCTGCCGGCGGTGACCGGGAAGGCAAAGGCGGCGCGCAGCCCGGACGCGCGGGCGGCCGCCAGGCGCGGGAAGTTGTCGTCCTGGGTGACGTCGCTGATCCAGCACGGCCGGCCGCTGGCGAGCACCCGGCCGGGGAGCCCCTCGCCGCGGGCCAGGATCGTGGCCTGGGTCGCCGCGCGGAAGCGGTCCATCCTGCCGTCGTCCTCGCGGACGGCCCAGGTGTGCGAGGACACCAGCGTGTCGGCGGAGGTCAGGGCGTAGACGTGCCCGACGGCCCAGCCGGTGTGCTCGCAGATCAGCGCGGCGCCCCGCTCGAGAGCCTCCCGGCTGCTGCTGCTCTCGTTGGACGCCACGCTCACCCGCTGCAGCAGCTGGACGAACCCCGCCTCGCGGGCCAGCGCGGCCTCGGTGCGCTTGCGCTCGGTGATGTCGCGCAGGATGCCGGTGAAGAACTGCCGGTCGCCCTCCGACCAGTGCGAGAGCGACAGCTCGACCGGGAACTCCGTGCCGTCCTTGCGCTGGCCGTGGACCTCGACGGTGGCGCCGATGGCCCGCGGCTCACCGGTCAGCAGGAACCGGCCCATCCCCTGCTCGTGGGCGTCCCGGTAGCGCTCCGGCATGAGGATCGTCAGCGGCCGGCCGAGAACCTCGTGCTCCTCGTATCCGAAGATGTTGTGGCCGCCCCGGTTCCAGCCGATGATCAGGCCCCGGGCGTCGGCCGAGACGATGGCGTCGTTCGCCGACTCGGTCACCGCCCGGAACTTGCCCTCCAGCTGCAGCAGGGCCTCCTGAGCCCGGCGCCGCTCGGTGGTGTCCTCGAAGCGCAGGACGCCCACCAGCTCGCCGCGGTGGTCCATCGTCGAGCTGACGAAGCCGACGGTGATGCCCGCGCCGTCGGCGCGCAGCAGGTCCACCGTCCCGCGGGTGCCCCGGCCGGTCAGCAGGGGCTGGCAGAGCTGGCACTGCTCGGGGGGCTCGTCCAGCGGCCGGTTGTGGTGCTGAGCGTGGACGTCGCTGCCGAGCAGGATGCTGCGGCTCGTGGCCAGGGTCCGCGCCGCGGCGTCGTTGGCCAGCACGCACCGACCGGCTCGGTCGACGGCGATGAGGCCTTCGTCGGTCAGGTCCAGCAGGTCACCGGGGAGCGCGCGGTGCGCGGCCCGGCCCGTGACCCGCAGCGCGGACGCCAGGACCGTGTGGGGGGTCAGGTGGGCCAGTCGCCAGCGGTCAACTCGTCTCATGACAGAAACGTCGGGTCGCCACGCCCGCACCTGAGCATCGACAGCCGCAGTCACCCGTCAGGGTGGTCCGGGGTCAGGCCTTCTCAAGATACCCGGCGCGGTCGTCGGCGAGCAGGCCGCCCACTGCGGCGGCCAGCGCGCCGTGCCGGGCCAGCCCCGGATCCTCGGCCACCAGAGCCACCGCCGCCTCGCGCGCGGCCAGGATGACGTCCTCGTCGCGCAGCAGCTGCAGCATGCGCAGGCTCGAGCGCTTTCCCGACTGCGAGGCGCCGAGCACGTCGCCCTCGCGGCGCTGCTCCAGGTCGAGCTGGGAGAGCAGGAAGCCGTCGGTGGTCGCGGCGACCGCGTCCAGCCGCTCGCGGGCCGGCGCACCGGCCTCGACCCCGGTCACCAGTAGGCAGAGCCCGGCATGGCCGCCCCGGCCGATGCGCCCACGCAGCTGGTGCAGCTGGGAGAGGCCGAAGCGGTCGGCGTCCAGGATCACCATGACCGCGGCGTTGGGCACGTCGACGCCGACCTCCACGACGGTGGTCGCGACCAGGACGTCGAGCTCGCCGCGGGAGAAGCGGCCCATGACGGCGTCCTTGGCGTCGGGCGCGAGGCGGCCGTGCAGGGCGTCGACGCGCAGCCCGGCGAGCGGGCCCGCGACCAGCTGCGGCAGCACGTCGGCGACC
>JAOPWI010000202.1 GCA_025965755.1 Frankiales bacterium
GGGCGCATGACCGACGTCCTCGTCGCCGGCGGCGGCGTCATCGGCCTCGCGGTCGCCTGGCGCGCTGCGCAGCGCGGGCTGTCCGTCACCGTGGTCGACGACAGCCCCGGCAGCGGCGCGTCGTGGGCCGCCGCCGGGATGCTCGCCCCGGTCGCCGAGGCGGCGTACGGCGAGGAGCCGCTGGTCGCGCTGGGCCGCGCGTCGCTCGGGCTGTACCCGTCGTTCGTCGCGGAGCTGGAGCAGGCGTCCGGCGTCGACGTCGGCCTGCGCACGGCCGGCACGCTGCTCGTCGGGTTCGACGAGGACGACGTGCGGGCGCTCGACCACACGCACGCCTACCACCTCGAGCTCGGCCTGTCCGCGACGAGGCTGACGCCGCGCGCCTGCCGTACCCGGGAGCCGGCGCTCACCCCGCGCCTGCGCGGCGGCGTGCAGGTGTCCGGCGACCACTCGGTCAACGCGCGGGCGCTGCACGTGGCGCTGCTGGTCGCGGCCGCGCATGCCGGCGTCGGTCTGGTGCGGTCCCGGATCGCCGGCCTGGAGGCGTCGGACCGGGTCGCCGGGCTGCGGCTGCAGGACGGGTCGGTGCTCACCGCCGACCAGGTCGTCCTGGCGCTGGGTCCCTGGAGCGGGCAGCTGCCCGGCGTGCCGCCCCTGCCGGTGCGTCCGGTGAAGGGCCAGATCCTGCGGCTGCGCGGTGAGCGGCTGCTGCAGGGCACCGTGCGCGCCCTCGTCCGCGGCCGGTCGGTCTACCTCGTGCCGTACGACGGGGACGGCCTCATCATCGGCGCCAGCGTCGAGGAGCAGGGCTTCGACGGCCGGGTCACCGCGGGGGCGGTGCTGGAGCTGCTGCGCGACGCCACCGAGGTGGTGCCGGGCGTGACCGAGCTGGAGCTGGTCGAGACGCTGGCCCGCTGGCGGCCGGGCACGCCCGACAACGGGCCGATGCTCGGGGCGTCCTCGCTTCCGGGCCTGGTGCTGGCGACCGGTCACTACCGCAACGGCGTGCTGCTGACCCCGGTCACCGCCGCGGTGATCGCCGCCGTGCTGGCCGGCGACGCCGTGCCGGCGGTCGCGCAGCCGTTCTCGCCGGGCAGGTTCGCGGCATGAGGCTGACCGTCAACGGCGAGCCGGCCGAGCTGCCCGAGGGCACGACGGTCGCCGACCTGGTGGCCGCCCGGGCGGAGGACCACCGCCGGGTGGCCGTCGCCGTCGGGTCGGCGGTCGTCCCGCGCAGCAGGTGGGCCGGGACGGTTCTGACGCAGGATGACGTGGTGGAGGTGCTGGTCGCGGTGGCGGGAGGCTGAGATGACGGACCTCGTGGAGCACGCGCTCGCGACCGAGGAGGCTGCCGACCCGTTCCGACTGGCCGGTCGCGAGTTCACGTCCCGGCTGCTGCTGGGCACCGGCGGCGTCCCGAGCCTGGACGTGCTCGCCCGCGCGGTGGCCGCCAGCGGCACGCAGATCGTCACCGTCGCGCTGCGTCGCGTCGACCCGGGCGCCCGCGGCTCGCTGCTCGACGTCGTCGAGAGCGCCGGAGTCCGGCTGCTGCCCAACACGGCCGGCTGCATGACCGCGCGCGAGGCGGTGCTCACCGCCCAGCTGGCCCGAGAGGCGTTCGAGACCGACTGGGTGAAGCTCGAGGTCATCGGCGACGAGGACACCCTGCTGCCCGACCCGTTCGAGCTGCTCGACGCCGCCGAGCAGCTGGTGCTCGACGGCTTCCAGGTGCTCGCCTACACCAGCGACGACCCGGTCGTGTGCCGGCGGCTGGCCGATGCGGGCTGCGCCGCGGTCATGCCGCTCGGCTCGCCGATCGGCAGCGGGCTGGGCATTCGCAACCCCCACAACATCGCGCTGATCCGCGAGCAGGTGGAGGTCCCGGTCATCCTCGACGCCGGCATCGGCACCGCCTCCGACGCCGCGCTGGCCATGGAGCTGGGCTGCGACGCGGTGCTGCTCGCCTCCGCGGTCACCCGTGCCCGCGACCCCGAGCGGATGGCGCTCGCCATGCGCCACGCGGTCGAGGGCGGCCGGCTGGCCCAGCGGGCCGGTCGCATCCCGCGGCGGTTCCACGCCGAGGCGTCCACCCCGATGCAGGGACTGCCGGAGCTGTGACCGCCCCGCTCGGCCGGCTGCTCGTCCTGACCGACCGCACCCTGTGCGACCGGCCGCTGCTCGACGTCCTCGCCGCTGCCGTCGACGGAGGAGCCACGACCCTGGTCCTGCGGGAGAAGGACCTGCCGGTCGGGCCGCGCGCGCGCCTGGCCGAGCAGGTGCGTGCCCTGCTCGCGCCGGTCGACGGCACCCTGGTGCTGGCGGGCACCTCGCTGCCCGGCGACGCCGTGCACCTGTCGTCCCGCGACGACGTGCCCGTGCCGCGGCCGCCCATGCTGGGGCGGTCCTGCCACGACGCGGCGTCGGTGCGCGCGGCCGCTGCCCTGGACTGGGTGACCGTCTCGCCGGTGCGGCTCACGTCCTCCAAGCCGGGGTACGGGCCGGCGCTGGGCCTGTCCGGCCTGGCCGCGCTGACCTCGGGCCCTCCCGCGTACGCCCTGGGCGGTCTGGACGCCGCCGACGTCGCCGACTGCCTGCGCGCCGGCGCGGCCGGCGTCGCGGTCATGGGCGCGGTCATGCGGGCCGACCGGCCGGACCGGGTCGTCGCGCAGCTGCTGGAGGCGGCCGCATGACGCCGCTCGTCGCGCTGACCATCGCCGGCTCCGACTCCGGCGGCGGCGCCGGAATCCAGGCCGACCTGAAGACCTTCGCCGCCTGCGGCGTGTTCGGCACCAGCGCGGTCTCGGCGCTGACCGCGCAGAACACCACCGGCGTGCGGGGCGTGCACCCCGTGCCGGCCGACTTCGTCGTGGCACAGGTCGAGGCGGTGCTCGACGACTTCGCGGTGCGGGCCGTCAAGACCGGCATGCTCGCCACCGCGCAGGTGGTCGAGGCCGTCGCCGGCCTGGCCGCCGGCGGCCGGCTGCCGCAGCTCGTGGTCGACCCCGTGATGGTCGCCTCCAGCGGCGCGCGGCTGCTCGAGCCGGCCGCGGAGTGGGCGTACGCGCAGCTGCTCCTGCCGCACGCGCACGTCGTGACGCCCAACCTCTACGAGGCGCAGGTGCTGCTGGGCCGCGAGATCACCACCCTGGCCGGGCAGCGCGACGCGGCGAAGGCGATCGGCCAGCTCGGCGCGCGGCACGTGCTGGTCAAGGGTGGGCACGCGGTCCGCGACGCCGGCGACCAGGCCGTCGACGTGCTCTGGGACGGCTCGGAGCTGGTCGAGCTGCGGGCACCGCGGGTGGCCGGCGGCAACGATCACGGCACCGGCTGCTCGCTCGCCTCCGCGATCGCCGCCGGCCTGGCCAAGGGGGCGGACCTGCGCACCGCCGTGCAGGACGCCAAGGCGTACGTCGCGCGCGCGCTCACCGGCGCGGCCGGCTGGCGGCTCGGCGCCGGCCACGGCCCGCTGGACCACTTCGGGTGGGACAG
>JAOPWI010000231.1 GCA_025965755.1 Frankiales bacterium
GACGGGCTGCTGGCCCGCTGCGGCAGCGCGACGCTCGACGTCGGCTGCGGGCCCGGCCGGCTGGTCCGGGCGCTGCTCGGCGCCGGCATCGCGTGCACCGGCGTGGACGTGGCCCCGGTCGCGGTGGAGCTGGCCCGTACCGGCGGCGGCGAGGTGCTGCAGGCCTCGATCCACGACCGCGTGCTGGACGGCACCCGCTGGTCGACGATCCTGCTCGCGGACGGCAACATCGGCATCGGGGGCGACCCGGTGACGCTGCTGCGGCGGGTCCGCTCCCTGCTCGCTCGCGGAGGCCTGGTGCTCGTCGAGCTCGATCCGCCGGCCACCGCGACCGCCCGCGTGCAGGTCCGCCTCGAGTCCGACGACCGGGCCAGCGACTGGTTTGCGTGGGCCCACGTGAGCGTCGACGACGCCGCGGACGTGGCCGGCCGGGCCGGCCTGGTGCCGGCCGAGACCTGGCACGCGCAGGGCCGCCACTTCGCCTCGCTGCGTGTGGCGTGAGGCGCGCGTGAGCGCGCCAGCGCCCGGTCCGGTGCGCCCGGACGGCGCGTCGCACGGCCCGGCGTACGGCTGGCCGCGGCCGCTGTGGGCGGCCCTGGACCGGGCCCGCCCGCCGCTGCGGGTCCTCGACCCGACGCTCTGGCGCAGCCCGCTGCGCGGCCCGTGGCTGACCGCCGTCTTCGGCGCGGTCCTGCTGGTCTCCCTGCCGGTCGTCATCGTCACCGGCCTGCTGTCCTACGCCGCGTACGAGCCGCGCTTCCCGGGCAACGCCTTTCCGGCCGACCCCGGCTGGCTGCGGCTGCCGCACTTCGCCTGGCCGACCAGCCCGTCCTGGCTCTACCGGGTCAACCAGGGCCTGCACGTCGGGCTCGGCCTCGCCCTCGTGCCGGTGGTCCTGGCCAAGCTCTGGTCGGTTCTCCCGAAGCTGTTCGCGTGGCCGCCGGCCCGCTCGGTCGCCCAGCTGGTCGAGCGGCTGACCATCGCGCTGCTCGTCGGGAGCATCCTGTTCGAGCTGTCCACCGGCGTGCTCAACACGCAGTACGACTACGTGTTCGGCTTCGACTTCTACACCGGCCACTACTACGGCGCCTGGGTGTTCCTGGCCGCCTTCCTCGCCCACGTGGTGATCAAACTGCCGGTCATGCTGCGTTCCCTGCGCGGCCGGTCGCTGCCCGGGGAGCTCCGCACGCCGCTGGCCGGCACCCGCTCCGAGCCGTACGACCCGGACGGGCTGGTGGCCCTGGACCCGGCCGCGCCGACGATCAGCCGCCGCGGCGTGCTGGCCCTGGTCGCCGGGGCGTCCGGCCTGCTCACCGCCGTCACCGCCGGGCAGACCGTGGGCGACGGGCTGCGGCCGACCGCGCTGCTGTCGCCGCGCGGCCGCTCCTACGGCGACGGTCCGACCGACTTCCAGGTCAACCGCACGGCCGCCGCCGCCGGCGTCGCGACCTCCGCCCAGGGCCCCGGCTGGACGCTGCAGCTGATCGGGCCGACCGAGGTGCGCCTGTCCCGCGAGGACCTGCTGGCGATGCCGCAGCACACCGCCGAGCTGCCGATCGCCTGCGTCGAGGGCTGGTCGACCGTGCAGACCTGGACCGGCGTGCGGCTGCGCGATCTGGCCGCGCTGGCCGGCGCCGTCGACGTCGCCTCCGCCCGCGTCGTGTCGCTGGAGCGGGCCGGCGCCTTCAGCCGGGCCACCCTCGGCGGCTCGGCGGTCCGGGAGCCGGACGCGATGCTCGCCCTGCGGGTCAACGGCGTCGACCTGTCGCTGGACCACGGCTTTCCCGCGCGGATCGTCGTTCCGGCGCTGCCGGGCGTGCACCACACCAAGTGGGTCTCGACGATCGAGTTCAGCGCATGAAGGGCTTCCGGGCCGCGTACGGCGCCTCTCCCCTGCACCTGCTCGCGCTGCTGGGCTGCCTCGCGCTGTCCGGCTCCGCCGTGCTGCGGGTGCTGGACGGGCCGGCGCCGGTGCGCATCGCCGTCTGGTTCCTCGGCGCCGTGGTCGCGCACGACGTCGTCCTCTACCCGCTGTACGCGCTCGCCGACCGGTCCCTGTCCGGCGCCCTGCGCCGCCGGCGCGCCGCTCCGGGATCGGTCAACTGGGTGCGGATCCCGGCGTTGCTGTCGGGGCTGCTGCTGCTGGTGTTCTGGCCGGTCGTCACCCAGCACAGCGAGCCGGCGTTCCGGACCGCCAGCGGCCTGGACCAGGACGTCTACCTGGCCCGCTTCCTGCTCATCGTGGCCGCGCTGTTCGGCGGCTCGGCGCTGCTGTTCGCGGTGAGCCGCCGGCGATGAGGGTCCTGCTCACCGGCGGCGCCGGGTTCGTCGGCGGCACGCTCGCGCCGCTGCTGCTCGACGCCGGGCACGAGGTCGTCGTGCTCGACGCGCTGCTGCCCGACGTCCACCCGGACGGCTGGCCGGCCCACCTGGACCCCCGGGCCGAGCGGGTGCACGGCGACGTCCGCGAGTGCCCCGATCTCGACGGCTTCGACGCCGTCTGCCACCAGGCCGCCGTCGTCGGGCTCGGCGTCGACCTGCAGGACCTGCCGCACTACGTCGGCGTCAACGAGCTGGGCACCGCGGTGCTGCTGGCCGCGATGGCCCGGGCCGGAATCGACCGCCTGGTGCTGGCCAGCTCGATGGTCGTCTACGGCGAGGGCCGCTACGCCTGCCCCGAGCACGGGGCCGTGCGCCCGGGTCCGCGGGCGGTCGCGGACCTGGACGCCGGGCGCTTCGAGCCGCCCTGCCCGGTCTGCGGCGCGGCCCTCGGCTGGCAGCCGGTGCCGGAGGACGCCCCGCTCGACCCGCGCTCGGTCTACGCCGCGACCAAGGTCGCCCAGGAGCACCTGGCCGCCGCCTGGGCCCGCGGCACCGGCGGCCGGGTGGCCGCGCTGAGGTACCACAACGTGTACGGCCCCCGGATGCCGCGCGACACCCCGTACGCCGGGGTGGCCTCGCTCTGGCGCTCCGCGCTGGCCCGGGGCGAGGCGCCGCGGGTGTTCGAGGACGGCGGCCAGCAGCGCGACTTCGTGCACGTGGGCGACGTGGCCCGGGCCAACGTGCTGGCGCTGGAGGCCGAGCTCGCGCCCGGCGGGCTGCGGGCCTTCAACATCGCGAGCGGGACGCCGTCCACCATCGGCCAGGTGGCGGCCGCCCTGGCGGCGGACGGGCCGGCACCGGTCGTGACGGGGCAGTACCGGCGAGGCGACGTGCGCCACGTCGTCGCCTCGCCGGAGCGGGCCCGCGCGGAGCTCGGGTTCGTCGCGTCCGTGGGCCTGGCCGAGGGCCTGCGCGAGTTCGCCACCGCCCCGCTCAGGGGGCAGTGACCGCGACCCGGACGGTCGTGGGCAGCAGCCCCAGCGGGACCGTCACGGTCAGCCGGCCGTCGCGGCCGACCTGGCCCGCGCTCCCGCCCGTCACCCGCACCGGGCTGCCGGGCCGGTAGAGCCGCGCCGTCGTCACGGTCGCCGTCCCGGTGCCGCGCAGCGTGAAGCCGGCGCGGTCGGCGGCGGTCAGCGCGCTCCACTCCTGCCCGGCCCGGCGGTCCAGGGCCACGCTCCAGCCCCACTGGCTCCAGCGCCGGTCGACCGACGTGTAGGAGACCCGCGCCGGCGTGCGGTCGCGGGACAGGTCGCGCAGCATCGCCGGGAGGTACTCGCGCAGGTCCCGGGCCCAGTACGGCCAGGTGTGCGTCCCGAACACCTGGTCGTGGTAGCTGCTCGCGATGCCGGCCCGCTCCAGGGTGTCGTGGAACGACCGGGTCGACAGGTGCGTCAGGAGCTCGATGCCGGTGCCGCCCGGGTCGGGCCCGCTGTCGAACTCGCCGTTGGCGCCGCTGGCGGTCCACAGGTGCAGGCCGGTGGACCGCAGGTTCTCGACCAGCTGGGCCGGGTCGTGGCCCTGCCAGTTCACCTCGTGGGTCGCCCGTGAGCCGAAGGTCGCGTCCGGCTGCACGCCGTTCAGCCCGATGTTGGTCGCGGCGATGACCGCGGTCGCGCCGGCTGCGGCGAGCGGGTTGCGGTCGATGTCCGGGACGCCGGAGAACGACGCCGCCGAGGTGAACAGGTCGGGGTGGCGGGCGGCGTACGTCATGGCGCCGAACCCGCCCTGCGACAGCCCGGCGATCGCGCGGCCCCGCCGGGTGGCGACGGTGCGCAGGTTGCGGTCGATCCACGGGACCACCTGCTCGACGTGGAACGTCTCCCAGCGCGACGGTCCGAGCGCGGTCGTCGTGTCCACCCAGTCGGTGAACCAGCTGCCCCCGTTGCCGTCGAAGCCGGCGTCCGGCATGACGGTGATCACCGGAACGTTCGCGGTCGCGCGGCGGGCGCCGCCCTGCTCCACCCAGTCGGAGGCGCGCCCGCTGGTGCCGTGGAACAGGTAGAGCACCGGATAGCGGCGGCCGGCCTGGTACGGCTGCGGCAGCAGCACCCGGATGTCGACCGGCCGGCCCAGCGCGGGCGACCGCACCTGCACGGCGTGCTCGCGGTCGCTGAGCCGCGTCGTGCGCACGACCTCGATGCCGGCCGCGTCGCGGAAGGTGACCCCGGGGCGGGAGTCGGCCTGGGCGGCGGGCACGGCCAGGCCGCCCAGGCCGCCCGAACCGCCCAGACCGCCCAGGCCGGCGAGGACGAGCAGGCTGGCGAGCAGGCAGCGCAGTCGCATGCCCTCCCCTTCGCTGCCGCCCCCGGGACTCCTGCCGGTGGTTCACTCCGGACATGCCGCTTCAGGGTGAGTACGAACCGAGTCCGACCGGGTGGGTCCGCGAGCAGGTCGAGCTGATCGAGCGCTCCGGCGGCACCGAGGGCACCACGCTGAGAGGGATGCCGGTGGTCCTCGTGACCAACCGCGGCGTCCGGAGCGGCAAGCTGCGCAAGACGCCGCTCATGCGGGTGGAGCACGACGGCGTCTACGCCCTGGTCGCCAGCATCGGCGGCGCCCCGAAGCACCCGGTCTGGTACGCCAACCTGCTCGCCGACCCGCACATCGAGCTGCGCGACGGCACGCAGGTCTGGGACATGACCGTCCGGGAGGTCACCGGCGAGGAGAAGGCCGTGTGGTGGGAGCGGGCGGTCGCCGCCTTCCCGCCGTACGCGGAGTACCAGGCGAAGACCGAGCGCGTCATCCCGGTCCTGCTGGCGGAGCGCCCCTAGACGAGCCGGCGGGCGGCCGCCCAGCGCGACAGCTCCCGGCGGTTCGACAGCTGCAGCTTGCGCAGCACCGACGAGACGTGCGTCTCGACGGTCTTGACCGAGATGAACAGCTCCTTGGCCACCTCCTTGTACGCGTAGCCGCGCGCGATGAGCCGCAGCACCTCCTGCTCGCGGCCGGTCAGGCGGTCGAGGTCCTCGTCGTGCTCGGGCGGCGGGGTGGGCGCCGGACCGCGGAAGGCGTCGAGCACGAACCCGGCCAGCCGGGGCGAGAACACCGCGTCGCCGCCGGCCACCCGGCGCACGGCGTCGGCGAGATCCGGCCCGGAGATGCTCTTGGTGACGTAGCCGCGGGCGCCGGCCCGGACGACCGCGATGACGTCCTCCGCGGCGTCGCTCACCGACAGCGCGAGAAAGCGGGTGCCGGGCGCCGAGTCGCCGACCTGCGCCAGCACGGCCAGGCCGCCGCCGTCGGGCATGTGCACGTCCAGCAGCACGACGTCGGGGGCGGTCTCGCGGACGAGCGCGACCGCCTGGGCGACCGACTCGGCCTCGCCGACGACGTCGACCTCCGCGGCCAGCTCGGCCCGCACGCCGGACCGGAACAGCCGGTGGTCGTCGACGACCAGCACCCGGGGTCGGTCAGTCACGCGGCAGCTCCAGTCGCACCTCGGTGCCCTCGCCGGGGCCACTCACGACGACGGCCTTGCCGCCGTGCCGGGCCATCCTGCCGACCACCGACTCGGCCAGGCCCATCCGGTCCTGCGGCACCAGCTCGGGGACGAACCCGCGGCCGCGGTCACGCACGAACACCTCGACCCGGTCGGGGCCGACCTCGGCGTACAGCGACACGGTCGGGACCCCGGCGTGCTTGGCGGCGTTGAGCAGCGCCTCGCGGGTTCCGGCCACCAGCGCGGTGACCGGCTCGTCCAGCGGCAGGTCGCCGACGACGACCGACTCGACCGCCATCCCGGTGGCCTCCTCCACGGCCGCCACCGCTTGCTCGAGCGCGCCGGCGAGCGTTCCGGCCGCGGGCTGCACCGGCCCGTACAGCCAGCTGCGCAGCTCGCGCTCCTGGCTGCGGGCCAGCCGGCTGACCTCGCGCGGGTCGTCGGCCGCCTTGCGGATGAGGGCGAGCGTCTGCAGCACCGAGTCGTGCACGTGGGCGGCCACCTCGGCCCGCTCCTGGGAACGGATGCGCGCGCGCCGCTCCTGACCCAGCTCGGCCAGCGTGCCGGTCACCCAGGGCCCGGCCAGCAGGGCCAGCCCGGCCACCACCACGCCGGTGGACACCAGCCCGTCGCGGGCGGCGCCGAGCTCGCCGCGGGCGGCCAGGAAGCCGGCCAGGCCGGCCAGCAGCAGCGCCACCCCGAGCACCGCGCGCAGCAGGGCGCCGCGGGTGCCGAGGTTGAGCCAGCGGCGGCGCTGCGCCTCGTCGGCCTGCCGCCAGACGACGGCGACGCCCGCGGCGGCCAGCAGCAGCGGCAGCACGGAGGCGATTCCGGCCCGGGCGCTGCTCAGCAGGAGCATCCCGCCCAGGGTCAGCGCGCCGAGCGAGACCAGCTGGACCCAGGCGTGCTGCGAGCGCCGGGCCGCCGGCTGGGCGCCCTGCGGGTCCAGCGGCACGAGGAACCACAGGGCGGCGTACGCGACGACCCCGACGCCCTGGGCCGTGGCCAGCACCGCGAACGCGATCCGGACGACCAGCACCGGCAGGTGCAGTTGGTCGGCGACGCCGGCGGCGACGCCGGCCACGACGCG
>JAOPWI010000237.1 GCA_025965755.1 Frankiales bacterium
CCCAGCCGCCGAGCGGCTACGGCGTCTTCCTCGCCAGGCATGACGACGGCACCGTCGACATCTTCACCGGCGGCCGCAAGCTGCGCGTCGTCGTGAGCCCCGACATCGACCTGGACGTCCTCCGGCGCGGCCAGGAGGTCATGCTCAACGAGGCGCTCAACGTCGTGCGGGCGCTCGCCTTCGAGCGGCAGGGCGACGTCGTGATGCTCAAGGAGGTCCTCGAGGGCGGGGACCGCGCGCTGGTCATCGGCCACACTGACGAGGAGCGGGTCGTGATGATCGCCGACAACCTCCTCGACCAGCCGATCAAGGCGGGCGACTCGCTGCTGCTGGAGACGCGCAGCGGCTACGTGTACGAGCGGATCCCGAAGTCCGAGGTCGAGGAGCTGGTGCTCGAAGAGGTGCCGGACATCGACTACGCCGACATCGGCGGGCTCTCCTCGCAGATCGAGGCCATTCGCGACGCCGTGGAGCTGCCGTTCCTGCACAAGGACCTGTTCAAGGAGCACCAGCTCCGGCCGCCCAAGGGCGTCCTGCTGTACGGCCCGCCCGGCTGCGGCAAGACGCTGATCGCCAAAGCGGTCGCGAACTCACTGGCGAAGAAGGTCGCCGCCGTCACCGGCAAGCCTGACGGGCGCGCGTACTTCCTCAACATCAAGGGCCCGGAGCTGCTCAACAAGTACGTCGGGGAGACCGAGCGGCACATCCGGTTGATCTTCCAGCGGGCCCGCGAGAAGGCATCCGAGGGCACCCCCGTCATCGTCTTCTTCGACGAGATGGACTCGATCTTCCGCACCCGCGGCTCCGGCGTCAGCTCGGACGTGGAGACGACGATCGTGCCCCAGCTGCTCAGCGAGATCGACGGCGTCGAGACCCTCGAGAACGTCGTCGTCATCGGCGCGTCCAACCGCGAGGACATGATCGACCCGGCCATCCTGCGGCCCGGCCGGCTCGACGTGAAGATCAAGATCGAGCGCCCGGACGCCGAGGCGGCCAAGGACATCTTCGGCAAGTACATCCGCACCGACCTGCCGCTGCACGACGACGACCTGGCCGAGCACGGCGGGTCGCGCGAGGCCACCGTCGCCGCCATGATCCAGCGCACGGTGGAGCGCATCTACACCGAGGACGAGGACAACCGCTTTCTCGAGGTGACCTACGCCAACGGTGACAAGGAGGTCCTGTACTTCAAGGACTTCAACAGCGGCGCGATGATCGAGAACATCGTGGCGCGGGCCAAGAAGATGGCCATCAAGGACTTCCTCGAGACCGGCGGCAAGGGCCTGCGCCTGCAGCACCTCATGACCGCCTGCATCGACGAGTTCAAGGAGAACGAGGACCTGCCCAACACGACGAACCCCGACGACTGGGCCCGCATCTCGGGCAAGAAGGGCGAGCGGATCGTCTACATCCGCACGCTCGTCACCAGCACCAAGGGCTCGGAGACCGGGCGCTCGATCGACACGGTCGCCAACACCGGCCAGTACCTGTAGCACGGCCGGTCGGGGCAGCCCGGTCCGGCGGCGCAGCGGGGGGACGCGACCTAGGCTTGCGCCATGAGCACCCGCCGCGTGATGGGCACCGAGACCGAGTACGGCGTGTCCGTGCCCGGCCAGGCCACCAACGCGATGGTCGCCTCGAGCCAGGTCGTCAACGGCTACGTGAGCACCACGCCGCTGCGCGACCGGCGCACGCGCTGGGACTTCGAGGAGGAGAACCCGCTCCGCGACGCCCGGGGGTTCGACGTCGGCGCCGGCCTGAGCGACCACTACGCCGGTGAGCCCGACGACGACCTCGGCCTGGCCAATGTCATCCTCACCAACGGGGCCCGGCTGTACGTCGACCACGCCCACCCGGAGTACTCCACGCCCGAGTGCACCAATCCGCGGGACGTGCTGCTCTGGGACAAGGCCGGAGAGCGCGTCATGGAGATCGCGGCCCGGCGCGCGCTGGCCGTGCCCGGGTCCGCGCCGATCCAGCTCTACAAGAACAACACCGACAACAAGGGCGCGTCCTACGGCACGCACGAGAACTACCTCATGGCCCGGCAGACGCCCTTCGGAGAGATCGTCCGCCATCTGACGCCGTTCTTCGTCAGCCGCCAGGTGGTCACGGGGGCGGGGCGGGTCGGCATCGGCCAGGACGGCCGCGTGGACGGCTTCCAGATCAGCCAGCGGGCCGACTTCTTCGAGGTGGAGGTGGGCCTGGAGACCACCCTCAAGCGACCCATCATCAACACCCGGGACGAGCCGCACGCCGACCCCGACAAGTACCGCCGGCTGCACGTGATCATCGGCGACGCCAACCTGTCGGAGGTCTCGACCTACCTCAAGGTCGGTACGGCGGCGCTGGTGCTGGCCATGGTCGAGGACCGCTGGCTGACCGACAACGGCGTCGACCTCGGCGTCGTCGACCCGGTGGCGTCGCTGCGCGCGGTGTCCCACGACCCGACGCTCAGGCACCTGCTGACCCTGCGTGACGGCCGCAGGCTCACCGCGGTGCAGCTACAGATGGAGTACCTCGAGCAGGCCAGCAAGCACGTCGAGGACCGGTTGGGCACCGACGCGGACGCGCAGACCCGCGACGTGCTGGCCCGCTGGGAGTCGGTCCTGAGCCGCCTGGAGACCGACCCGTCATCGCTGTCGCGCGAGCTGGACTGGGTCGCCAAGCAGCAGCTGCTCGAGGGCTACCGCGACCGGGAGGGCCTGGACTGGTCCGCGGCCAAGCTGCACCTGGTCGACCTGCAGTACGCCGACGTCCGCCGCGACAAGGGGCTCTACAACCGGCTGGTGGCCCGCGGCAGCATGGAGCTGCTGCTCAGCGAGGACGAGGTGCAGGCGGCGGTGCTGGAGCCGCCGACCGACACCCGGGCCTACTTCCGCGGGCGGTGCCTGGCCAAGTACCCGACCGAGGTCGCCGCCGCCTCCTGGGACTCGGTGATCTTCGACGTCGGCCGGGAGTCGCTGCAGCGGGTTCCGACGCTCGAGCCGCAGCGCGGCACGAAGGCCCACGTCGGCGAGCTGCTCGACGCCTGCGACACCGCGCTCGAGCTGGTCGAGACGCTCGCCGGCCGCCGCTAGACCTGCCGCCGCAACCGGTCCAGCTGCGCCCGGGTGCGCTCGGCCTGCTCCTGGGCGGCGTGCACCGCGGCGCCCGCCTGCTCGACCTGCTGCTCAGTCTCCTGCGCCCGGCAGCGCGCCTGCTCCTGGGCCACCCGGGCGGCGGCCAGCTCCGCC
>JAOPWI010000240.1 GCA_025965755.1 Frankiales bacterium
GCAGCACGCCGCCGCCGTCGTCGGGCCCTGGTGGCCCGGCAGCCGGCACGGCCTGCCCGGCACCGGCGCTGCGCATGGCGACGCCGTCGGTCGAGGCCGGCCAGCCCGCCCAGATCCGGGTCGACGCCGCGCCGGGCAGCACCGTGCGGGTCTTCGCCTACAGCCGGCCGAGCACCAGCTACCGGCAGGTCCGCGAGGGCGTCGTCGGCCCGGACGGCGCGGCGGTCTTCACCGTCCGGCCGGGCGGCAACACCCGCGCCTACGCCGAGCTCGTGGGCTGCGGCGCCCAGAGCGTCTCCACGACGATGAACGTGCGCACGACGATGACCCTGGCGGCCCGGCGGCTGGGCAGCCGGCAGTACCTGTTCAGCGGCCAGGCGGTGCCCGGCCGCCCCGGTCAGATCATCTCGCTGTACGCCGGCCGCACCCTGCTGGCGCAGGGCCGCACCGACCAGCGCGGCCGCTACGCCATCACGCGGACCTTCCAGCGCGGCGCCCGGATGGACCTGCACGCCTTTGCCGGGCGCAACATCACCGCTGACGAGGGGCGCAGCCGCACCCGGCCGACCGTCGTGCACTGAGCCCGGTCAGGCGGTGACGGTGACGCCCTTCCAGAAGGCCACGCGGTCCTGGATCTCGGCGGCCGCGGCCTGAGGCGCCGGGTAGTACCAGGCGGCGTCGACGTTGCGCTGCCCGTCGACCTCGATCGAGTGGTAGCTCGCCGTGCCCTTCCACGGGCAGACCGACGTCGTGGCGCTGTCGCGCAGGACGTCGGGGCGCACCGAGGAGCGCGGGAAGTAGTGGTTGCCCTCGACGACGACGGTGTCGTCGGACTCGGCGAGCACGGTGCCGTTCCAGGAAGCGGTAGCCATGCCTGGTCAACGCCCCGGCAGGCTCAGCCCATCCCCCGGCCCTGCTCGCGCTGGAACGCCTTGCCCTCGGTGCGGATCGCCGGGGCGACCATCACCTCGACCTTCTGGAACTCCTTGATGGAGGAGTAGCCGGTCAGCGCCATCGTGCGGCGCAGCGCGCCGAAGATGTTGGTCGTGCCGTCGTCGGTCTCGGCCGGACCCAGCAGCACCTGCTCCAGCGACCCGACCTGGCCCACCTGCACCCGGGTGCCGCGCGGGACCTCCGGGTGGTGGCTGCCGTGACCCCAGTGCCAGCCGCGGCCGGGCGCCTCGGTGGCCCGCGCCAGCGGGCTGCCCATCATGACGGCGTCGGCGCCGCAGGCGATCGCCTTGGCGACGTCGCCGCCGGTGCGCATGCCGCCGTCGGCGATGACGTGGACGTAGCGGCCGCCCGACTCGTCGAGGTAGTCGCGCCGGGCGCCGGCCGCGTCGGCGATCGCGGTGGCCATGGGGACGCCGATGCCCAGCACGCCGCGGGTGGTGTTGGCCTGGCCGGGGCCGACGCCGACCATGATGCCGGCGGCGCCGGTGCGCATGAGGTGCAACGCGGTCTGGTAGGTCGCGCAGCCACCGACGAGCACCGGCACGTCCAGGTCGGCGATGAAGCGCTTGAGGTTGAGCGGCTCGTGCCGGGTGCTCACATGCTCGGCCGACACCACGGTGCCCTGGATGACGAACAGGTCCACGCCGCTGTCGAGCACGGTCTGGGCGAACTGCACGGTGCGCTGCGGGGTCAGGCTGGCGGCGGTGATCACGCCGGCGTCGCGGATCTGCTTCACCCGCGCGCTGATCAGGTCGGGCTTGACCGGCTCGGCGTAGATCTCGCGCATCCGGCTCAGCGCCCGCTCGGCCGGCAGCTCGCAGATCTCCTGGAGCAGCGGCTCGGGATCGTCGTACCGCGTCCAGAGGCCCTCGAGGTCGAGCACCCCGAGACCACCGAGACGGCCGATCTCGATCGCCGACGCCGGGGACACGACGCCGTCCATCGCGCTGGCGACCAGCGGCAGGTCGAACCGGTAGGCGTCGATCTCCCAGGCGATCGAGACGTCCTGCGGGTCGCGGGTGCGCCGGGACGGGACGATCGCGATGTCGTCGAAGCCGTAGGCCCTGCGACCGCTCTTGCCGATGCCGATCTCGAGATCAGCCACGCTCAGCGCCCTCCGGTGTAGTTCGGCGCCTCCGCCGTGATCTGGACGTCGTGCGGGTGGCTCTCCTTGAGCCCGGCGGCCGTGATCTGCACGAACCGCCCCTTGTCCTGCAGCTCGGGAACCGTGCGCGCGCCGACGTAGAACATCGACTGCTGCAGCCCCCCGACCAGCTGGTGCACGACCGCCGACAGCGGGCCACGGTAGGCGACCTGCCCCTCGATGCCCTCAGGGACGATCTTGTCGTCGCTGGCGACGTCGGCCTGAAAGTAGCGGTCCTTGGAGAACGACTTCTTGCCGCGGGAGGCCATCGCGCCCAGCGAGCCCATGCCGCGGTAGCTCTTGTACTGCTTGCCGCCCACGAAGATCAGCTCACCGGGGCTCTCGTCGCAGCCGGCGAACAGCGAGCCGAGCATCACCGTGTCGGCGCCGGCCACCAGGGCCTTGGCGATGTCACCGGAGTACTGCAGACCGCCGTCGCCCACCACCGGCACGCCGGCGGGGCGGCAGGCCTGCGCCGCCTCGTGGATGGCCGTCACCTGCGGGACGCCGACGCCGGCGACCACGCGGGTGGTGCAGATCGAGCCGGGGCCCACGCCGACCTTGACGCCGTCGACGCCGGCGTCGACCAGCGCCTGCGCGCCGGCCCGGGTGGCGACGTTGCCGCCGAGGACCTGCACGTGGCGGGTGGCCGGGTCCTTCTTCAGCCGCTCGATCATCTCGAGCATCAGCCGCGCGTGGCCGTTCGCGACGTCCGGGACCAGCACGTCGACGCCGGCCTCGACCAGCGTGGTGGCCCGCTCCCAGGCGTCACCGAAGTAGCCGATGGCGGCGGCGACCAGCAGGCGGCCGTGCTCGTCCTTGGAGGCGTACGGGAACTGCTCGGACTTCACGAAGTCCTTCACCGTGATCAGCCCGGCCAGGCGGCCCTGGGCGTCGACCAGCGGCAGGCGCTCGCGCTTGTGCTTGCGCAGGATCGTGGTCGCGTCGTCCCGGGAGATGCCGACCGGCGCGGTGATCAGCGGCTGCGGCGTCATGACGTCGCCCACCAGCGTGGTGGCCCACTCGGCGACCGGAACGAAGCGCAGGTCGCGGTTGGTGACCATGCCGATCAGCAGGCCGCCCTCGTCGACGACCGGCAGTCCGGAGACGCGGTACTGCCCGCACAGCTCGTCCAGGTCCTCGAGCGTGGCCTTGGGCCCGATCGTGATCGGGTTGGTGATCATGCCGGTCTGGGTCCGCTTGACGAGGTCGACCTGGTAGGCCTGGTCATCGATCGACAGGTTGCGGTGGAGCACCCCGATGCCGCCCTGGCGGGCCATCGCGATGGCCATCCGGGACTCCGTCACGGTGTCCATGGCGCTCGAGACGAGGGGCAGCCGCAGCGAGATGCCCCGCGTCAGCCGCGAGGTGGTGTCCACCTCGCTGGGGATGACGTCGGTCTCGCCGGGCAGCAGCAGGACGTCGTCAAAAGTCAGTCCGAGCGGCGCGAAGGGCTGGGGAGTGGTCATCGGAGCCTTCCGGACAGCCGGGTGACGGCGGAGGGACGAGTCTACGGGCGGGTAGCAGGTGCAGCCTCGCGGCGCCTCGCCGGATTCCCCTACGCTGGACGTGATGAGCGTCTCCGAGCCGGTCGACCCGTTCGCGGGCGACCCGTACGACCCGGCCCGCGCGCTCGACGACGGTGACGAGGCGACGGTGCCGATGGACCCGGCCGACCGCGAGCAGGTGCTCGCCGACCTGGTCGACCTGGAGGTCTTTCAGGCGCTGCTGGAGCCCGCCGGGCTGCTCGGCCTGACCGTCGACTGCGGGCCGTGCCAGCAGCTGCACTGCGTCGGGTGGGACCTGCTGCGGTCCAACCTGCGGGCGCTCCTCGACGCCGGCACGAGCCCGGTGCACGAGCCGGCCTTCTCCCCCGACCCGGCCCGCTACGTCAGCTGGGACTACGCCCGCGGCTACGCGGACGCGTCGATGCTCGAGCGGGACTAGGAGCGGCCCGGACCGCTCGAGCCCGGCCGGCCCGCCAGGAGGCCCCGGCGGGCGGGCTAGTCCTCGCCGTCCGCTCCAGGCGCCGCCGGCCCGCCGCGCGCCGGGCCGCGATGGTCGTCGTGGTCCGGCGCGGCCGACGCCCACAGGCTGCGCGTGGGCGTCGGAGACCAGCTGGGCGACGGGTAGGCGGCCTTGGGCGGCTTGGGGCTCTTGGTCGGCTTGGGGCTCTTGCTGGGTTGCGCGGTCTTGCTGGGCTTCGCGGTCTTGGTGGGCTTGCCCGGCTCGGGCTGGTCGTCCTCGTCGCCGTCGTCGCTGTTGCCGTCGGCCGACGGGCTCGCCACCGGCGTACGGCTACGGCTGGGGCTGGGGCTCGGCGACGCGCTCGCCCGCGCCGGCACGGTGGCCGCGGCCGGGCTGCGGGTGCCGTCGCGCAGCTTCGCGTCGACGGCGGCGCGGAGCCTGCCCAGGTCCTTGCGCAAGCCGGCGCTGCCCGTGGCCGGGCCGGCCTCCAGCAGTGCCTCGGCCCGGTCGAGGTGGCCGGCCGCGTCGGCGTACCGGCCGTCCTCGTAGGCCCGGTAGGCCGCGTTGAGCTGGTCGCGCACGTCCATGGCCCGGCGCCGCTCGGCAGGCACGCCGGGCGACGGGCGGCGGCTCGCCTCGCCGGCGGGCACCGGTGCGCCTGCACCGCGGGTCGAGCCCACGCTCGGAACGGCGGTCGGCGACGTCGGGCTGGCCGACGCCGCCGGCAGCGCGTCGCCGCGGTCGCCGGACGACGCCGAGTCGCCCGGGGTGACCGAGTGGAAGACCTCGGTGACGACGTCGCGCACCGAGCGCAGCGGGCTGCCCGGCTGGGCCGCCGCGACACCGGCGATCGACAGCACGCCGAGGGCGGCCGCGGTGGTCGCGACGGCGCCGCGGCGCAGGGTGCGGGTCCGGCGGGACGGCGCCACGAGGGGCAGCACCGTGGCCCCGGTCCCGGTGCCGGCTCCGACGTCGGCGAGCGGGCCGGCGTCGGCCACGTCGCCGAGGTCGTCCACCAGGGCGGCGAGCAGGTCCAGCGCGGGGTCGTCGAAGGACAGGCCGGTCGAGCCGCCGCGGCGGGCGGCGGCGCGCAGCGCCTCGATGGCGGCGTCGTCCCGGGCGACCGCTGCCAGGTCCAGGTCGTCGGCGTCGGTCAGGCCATCGGTCATGCGGTCACCTCCTGGGCGAGGGCGCGCAGGCGGGCCAGGGCACGGTGCTGCGCGACGCGGACGGCACCGGCGGACATGCCGAGCGCCGCGCCGGTCTCCTCGGCCGACAGGCCGGCGACCACGCGCAGCAGCACCAGCTCCCGCTGGTTCGCCGGCAGCCGGGCCAGCAGGACCCGGGCGCGGGCGGCCTCGTCGGAGGCCAGCGCCGCCTCCTCCGGGCCTGCGCTCGTGTCGACGGACTCGGGCAGCGTCTCGGTCGGGTCGGAGCGGTCGCGGAACGACGCCCGGTGCGCGTCGGCCACCTTGTGGCTGGCGATTCCGTAGACGAAGGCAGCGAAGGGCCGGCCCTGGTCGACGTAGCGCGGAAGCGCTGTCACCACGGCCATGCACACCTCCTGCGCCACGTCGTCAGCCGACCCGTACGAGCCGTCCGTACGTCCGAGACGGGCGCGGCAGTAGCGCAGCACCCCGGGACGCAGCTGGGCGAGCAGCTCCTCCACGGCCGTCCGGTCGCCCTGCTGGGCGGCGGCGACGAGCGGAGCGAGCTCGTCCTGCACTCGGGCCATCGGTTCGGGCGCCCCAGGTGTTACGCCGTCCTGCCGGGGCACGACAGACTTCCTCCTGACGGCCGTCACCCCCTCGTGTTCGCCCGGCGCAGGACCGGCCCACCCCGGGCGCAGACGCCGCTCATGCCCGCTCGTGGCGCCGTCGACGCGCCGCCGTACGGGTGCATGCGCACGCTGAGCGACCCCACGATCACCGAGCCTGCCATCCTGCGCCGCGAGCGCTGCCCTGAGTGCCCCAGAACTCCCGGTTCGTCGGGGCCCGTCCTCTGCGCCACATCTTGCACCCCTGCTGTGGTCGCAGCAGGTGGTTCCGCAGGTTGCCCGCCGCGATCCACCAGGGGTGCGACGAGGCCCGCGCCGCCATGCCGGCCCGGCCGGCAGCGGGCTCTCCTTCCCCGTCGCGGTGCCGTCACGACGTGCCCCGAGGCGTTGCCCTTCCCGGCGCGGTCAGCCGTGGCCGCCGTGGCCGCCGCCGGCCGGCTCGGGCTGCGGGGCGAGGCCGCGCTCGGCCAGCATGGACTGCATCAGCGCGATCTCGGCCTCCTGGCCGGCGTACATCGACTCGGCCAGCCGGGCGACGTCGGGGTGCCCGGCGTGGCGCGCGGCGTACTGCGCCATGGGCAGCGCCCCCCGGTGGTGGTCGATCATGAGGCGCAGGAACTGCTCGGTCGCCCGCGGCAGCGGCAGCGTGCTCAGCGCGTCGACCTGCTGCCGGGTCGCCATGCCGGGCATCGGGCCGCCGTCGTGCGCGGAGCCCATCCAGGCCATCGCCGGGCCGCTGACGGTCTGGGTCTGCCGGGACAGGTCCAGCCAGCCGGTCATGATCCCGATCTGGCCGTGCTGCGTGGTGAGGATGTCGTACGCCAGGTAGCTGAGCTGGCGATCGTCGGACCGCCGGTGCATCGGGGTGCTCATCTGGACCGCCTGCGAGTGGTGGACCTGCATGTCCCGCAGAAACCCGACCGAGACCGGGTCGGCGACCCGGGCCACGCCGCCGTCGTCCATCCGCTGGCCGAGCAGCAGCCCGCCGAGCAGGGACACCAGCGCGAGGGCGAGGCCGGCGGGAAGCAGCCGGAGCGGCAGCCGGTGGCGGGTCGACCCGGCCCCGGTGGGCGCGGCGTCTGGGCGGGTGTCGGCGGGGCTGGCGGTCACGGTGTGCTTCCTC
>JAOPWI010000243.1 GCA_025965755.1 Frankiales bacterium
TCGGCGTCCAGCAGGTCCAGCTCGGGCTGGGCCTGCTCGAGGTCGCTCAGCTCCTGCTCGGCCTGGGCCCGGGCCTGCTGGCGGCGGGCCAGCTCCTGCTCCCCGGCCAGCGCCCGCTCAGCGTCGCGCCGGTCGCGGGCTCCGAGCTCCATGGCCGCAGCCCGGCGACCGGCCTCGTCCTGCGCACCCGCGGCCAGCTCCAGCACCCACTCCGGCGCGGCCTCGAGATCGTCCGGCGACGGCACGCCAGCCTCCTGCTCGACGCGGGCGGCCACGACCGCCAGCTCGGCCCGGGCCGCCTCCAGGCGGCGCGTCGCGTCCGCCGCTCGCTCGGCCAGCTGGACCTCGGCGTGCTCGAACCGGTCGACGTGGAACAGCTTCTTCAGCAGTGCCTCCCGCTCGGCGTGCTTGGCCTGCAGAAAGGCCGCGAAACGCCCCTGCGGCAGGACGACGACCTGGAAGAACTGACCGGCGTCCATGCCCAGCAGCCGGCCCACCTCCAGGCCCACGTCGTCCGGCCGTTGAGCGACCGGCACCCAGGACTCGCCGTCGCGCTGCTCGAGCAGGGCGGTCGGGTTCTCCAGCACGACGCCGCTGCCGCGCGCCTTGGGACGCTCCTGCAGCGGTCGCCGGGTCACCCGCAGCCGGCGTCCTCGGGCGGTGAACTCCAGGCGCACCCAGGCCGCGACGTCCGGCGCGGCATGGTGGGAGCGCAGCGCGTCCTTGGCCTTGCTGCGCTCGCCGGGAACGACGCCGTAGAGGGCGAAACCGAGCGCGTCGAGCAGCGTGGTCTTGCCGCCCCCGGTGTCACCGCACAGCAGCAGCAGCCCACCCTGGGACAGCTGGTCAAGATCCAGCCGCACGCGGCCGGGGAAGGCGCCGAACGCCTCCAGCTCGAGCAGGTGGGGACGCATCAGGCCGCGCCCCGGGCCAGCTCGACCGGGCCGGGGGCCTCGAGGAGCGGCAGGGCGTCGCGGTCCTCGGCGCGGCGGGCGTGCTCGAGCGCCTCGCGGAGCAGCCCGCGCTCGGCCTCGTCGGGCTGGGTGCGGACATGGGTCACGAAGGCCTCGGTCACCTCGACGTCGGACCGCCCCCGGGTGCGAGCGGCGTAGCTCACCTCGCCGTCCTCGACCCGGCCCTCCGGCTCGTGGCGCAACTCGAGCGCGAACGGGAACCGCCGCCGCACGGTCGCCATCGCGTCAGCCTGCTTCACCGGGTCGGTCAGGACCACGGAGACGAAGTCGTCCTCGCACGCCGTGTGGGCGGGGCTCTCCAGCAGCTCGGCCAGCCGGCCACGCAGGGCGGTCAGCCGGCGGTGGACCGGGGTGGCCACCTCGGTGACCGAGGCCAGCCCGTCGCGGTCCAGCTCCACCAGCCAGCTGAGCTTGCCGTGGCCGGCCTCGCCGAAGGAGTAGGGCAGCGGCGAGCCGGAGTAGCGCAGGCCCTCCGACAGCGCCTGCGGCCGGTGCAGGTGCCCCAGCGCGGTGTAGTCGACGCCCGTGAAGATCCGGGACGGCACGTGGGCCACCCCACCGACGCTGATATCGCGCTCACTCTCGCTGGCCGCACCGCCGGTCACCCAGGCGTGGGCGAGCACGACCGAGCGGCCGCCCCGCTCGGCCCGGTCAGCGTGGACCGCGCGCATGGCCCGGGACAGCACCCGGGTGTGGGCGCCTGGCGCCACCGGCCCGTCGGGCTCCGCGTCGTCGCCCGGCAGCAGGCCACGCACGGCGGCCGGCTCCAGGTAGGGCACCGCGTAGAAGGCGACGGCGCCGTCGGCGTCCTCCAGAACGACGGGATCGGCGACCCGGGCCGGGTCGGTGCGCAGCGCGACGCGGCGGTCGAGCAGGCCGGCCTTGTCACCGAGCCGGGCGGGCGCGTCGTGGTTGCCGCTGATGGCGACCACCGCGGCCCCGGCATCGATGACCCGGCGCAGGGCGTCGTCGAACAGCTGCATCGCCTCCACCGGCGGAAGGGCGCGGTCGTGCACATCGCCCGCCAGCAGCACGGCGTCGACGCGCTCCGCCCGCACCACGTCCACCAGGTGGTCGACGAACGCGCTCTGCGCCGCCGCCAGGTCGTGGCCGTGCAGGGACCTGCCCAGATGCCAGTCGGAGGTGTGGAGCAGTCGCATGGCGCGACCGTAAGCGGGCCCTGCGACAGGAACCGGACGGCGCGCCCGGAGGCGCTACGGGACGCGTCCGGTGAGGGCCATTCCGGCGACCGCCGAGCCGGCGAGCAGCGCCAGCGCGAGGCCGGACGCCGGGGCGCTCAGCTGGCGCCGGGCGGTCTCGCGGCTCACCCGGGTGCCGATGTCGTCGTACACCTGCTCGAGCTGCCCGGCGCTGGCCGCGAGGTAGGCGGTGCCGCCGGTGGCCTCGGCCAGCTGCTCCAGCACGACGGTGTCCACCGGAACGGGAAACGTCTGGCCGTTCTGCACGACCACGCCGTCCGGCGTGCCGTACGCGATGGTCGACACGGGCACCCCGGCGCGGCGCGCCTCCAGGGCGGCCTCCTGGACCGGACGGCCCGTGGTGCTGCCGCCGTCGGACAGCACGACGATGCGCGCGGCCGGCGGCCCTGGGGCCGGCCCGGTCTTGACCTCGGGTGGCAGCGACGACAGCCCGGTGGTGAGGGCGTCCCCGAGCGCGGTGCCTCCCGACAGCCCCAGCCCCTCCAGCGAGCGCGCGACCTCGGCATGGTCGGACGTGGGCGGCGACACGAGGCGGACGTGGGCGTTGTAGACCACCAGGCCGACCTCGACCTGCTCCGGCAGGCCCTGGACGAAGTCCTGCGCGGCGCGGACCGCGGCCGTGATCCGGTTCGGCGAGACGTCCTCGGCGAGCATCGACGTCGACACGTCGAGCGTGACGATGAGGATGCTGCGCTCGCGGGCCTGGGAGGCGAGGACCTGCGGCGTGGCGTACGCGACCGTGGCCGTGCCGATTCCCAGCAGCAGGAGCAGCGCCGGCACCAGGCGACGCCCGGCGCCGCTGGCCGGCAGCGAGGAGCGCCACAACCCCGGCTCGGCCCACGCCTGACGATCCCGCCGCGCCCGCAGCCCGCGGGCCACGAACCCCGCCGCCAGCGCCGGGACGAGCAGCAGCAGCACGAGCCGCTCGGGCTGGGCGAAGGAGAGCGTGGACAGGCCGGTCACCCGACCAGTGCACCCCGCCCGCCGTGAGGCGGGCGTGAGGCGCCGGTCAGCCGCCGATCTGGGCGGCGTCGGTGATGTTGGCCAGGCGGACCTCGCCCGAGGCCACCAGCCTGTCCTGCTCGTCGGTGATCTTCACGCCCCAGAGCTGCTGCGTGCGCCCGCGATGGACCGGCGTCGCGACGACGGTCAGCACACCCTCACGGGTGGCCCGCAGGAAGTTGGTGTGGTTCGAGACGCCCACGACGACGCCGCGGCCGGAGAACCAGGTGGCGCCGCCCACGCTGGCGACGGTCTCGACGGCGGAGCAGTAGACGCCGCCGTGCATGATCCCGTACGGCTGGTGGAGCTTGGGCGTCACCTCCAGCCGCGCGGTGACGCGGTCGGCCGAGACCTCGACCAGCTCCAGGCCGATGAGCTCGTTGTAGTTGTCGCCTCCGACAGGGACGTCAGTCACGGGCAGCCCTCTCTCGCACCATCAGGTCGCCGACAGCCTGTCACCGACCGCGGACTCCCCATGGCGGCGGGGGCGCGGCCAGGCGCGGGAGCGCGGTGTCGACGGCGCCGAAGCGCTCCTCGCCGCCGGCCCAGTCGGCGTACGCCGCGTCGAGCTCCTCGCGGGTGCGGGCGACGAAGTTCCATGCCATCAGCACCGGGCTCTGGAACGGCTCGCCGCCGACCAGCAGCACCCGGGCCGGCTCGGCCGCCGTGACGGCGAGCTCGTCGCGGCCCTCGCCGAGGTAGGCGAGGGCGCCGGGCCGGACCACGCTGCCGTCGACGGACACCGCGCCGGACAGCACCACCAAGGCGTGCTCGTACGACGGCTCGAGCGGCAGCACGCTGGTGCCGGCACGGGCGTCGAGGTCGAGGCCGACCAGCGGGGTGTCGGCCCGGGCGGCGGAGCGCACGCCGTCCAGCGACCCGACCAGGACGGTGGCCACCGCGGCGTCCAGCTCAACCTGCGGCAGGTCCGCGTGGTGCTCGAACGCCGCCTCGCCGTGCCGTGTCGACTCCGGCTGGGCCACCCACAGCTGCACGCCGTGCAGCGGCCCCCAGTAGTCCAGCGACTCCTCCGCGTGGACCACGCCGGCGCCGGCCGTCATGAGGTTCAGCTGGCCCGGGCGGATCACCTGGTCCGAGCCCAGGCTGTCGCGGTGGCGCTGCTCGCCCTCGAGCAGCCAGGTCACGGTGTGCAGGCCGATGTGCGGGTGCGGCCCGACCTGCACCCCGAGCCGCTCGTCCAGCGCGGCCGGGCCGAGGTGGTCGACGAAGCACCACGCGCCGACGGTGCGCCGGCGCGCCCTGGGCAGCGCCCGCCGGACGGTCAGCCCCGCGACGTCGGCCGTCCGGCTCTCCGTCACCTCCAGCACCGGTGCTTGCGCCACCGGCTCCGGAGGTGCGGGTGGGGCGTCGTCTGCGCGCACGGGGCCGCTCATGACCGGAGGCTAACGTCGCGGCCATGCGCGCGATGGTGGTCAGGCAGTACGGCGGTCCCGAGGCTCTCGAGCTGGACGAGCGGGCGGCGCCCGAGCCCGGCGAGGGAGAGGTGCGCGTCGACCTGAGGGCCGCCGGCGTCAACTTCGTCGACACCTACCAGCGGTCCGGGACCTACCGGGTGCCGCTGCCGTTCGTGGCCGGTTCCGAGGGCGCCGGCGTCGTCTCCGCGGTCGGTCCCGGCGTGACGGGCACCGCCGTCGGCGACCGGGTGACCTGGGCCATGGTGCGAGGCGCCGGCTACGCCGAGCAGGTGCTCGTGCCCGAGGAGCAGCTCGTCCCGATTCCCGAGGGCGTCTCGGAGGAGACGGCCGCAGCGGTCATGCTGCAGGGCCTCACCGCGCACTTCCTGTGCACCAGCACGTACGCCGTGCAGTCCGGCGACACGGTGCTCATCCACGCCGGCGCGGGCGGCGTCGGACTGCTGCTGACGCAGATGGTCGTCAAGCGCGGCGGCCGCGTCATCACGACGACGTCGACCGACGGCAAGGCCGAGCTGTCGCGCGGCGCCGGCGCCAGCGACGTCGTGCGCTACGACCGCGAGGACGTCGTCGAGCGGGTGCGCGCCCTGACCGACGGGGTGGGCGTCGCGGTGGTCTACGACGGCGTCGGCAAGGACACCTTCGACGCCAGCCTGCGCTGCCTGCGACGCCGCGGGATGCTGGTGCTGTTCGGCGCCTCGAGCGGGCCGGTGCCGCCGCTGGACCCGCAGGTGCTCAACCGCCGCGGCTCGCTGTTCCTGACCCGCCCCACGCTCTACGACCACACCCTCGGCCGCGAGGAGCTGCTCTGGCGCGCCGCCGACGTCCTGGGCTGGGTCGCTGACGGGTCCCTGGACGTCCGGGTCGGCGCGCGCTACCCGCTCGAGCAGGCGGCCCGGGCGCACCAGGACCTGGAGTCGCGGCGGACGACGGGCAAGTCCCTGCTGGTGCTGTAGCTAGACCAGAAAGCGGAACAGCGGGCTGTCCGGCGGAACCCGCTCGACGCTGGCCGGTCCGAGCTCCATCCGGGCCAGCAGCCCGGCGAGGTCCTCCGGCCGGCCCAGCTCGATGCCCACGAGGGCCGGGCCGATCTCGCGGTTGCTGCGCTTGACGTACTCGAACAGCGTGATGTCGTCGTCCGGGCCGAGCACCTCGTCGAGGAAGCGGCGCAGCGCTCCGGGCTCCTGCGGGAACTCCACCAGGAAGTAGTGCTTGCGCCCCTCGTGGACGAGCGCCCGCTCGACGACCTCGGCGTAGCGGCTCACGTCGTTGTTGCCGCCGGACAGCAGCACGACCGTGGTCGTGCCCGGTGCCGGGTGCAGCACGTCTCCGAGGGCTGCGGCGGCCAGCGCCCCGGCCGGCTCGGCGATGATCCCGTCGGACTGGTAGAGCGCGAGCATCTCGGTGCAGACCCGGCCTTCGGCGACCGCCAGGAGCTCGGGGGCCGCGTCACGCACCAGCGGGTAGGTCACCTCGCCGGCCCGGCGCACCGCGGCCCCGTCGACGAAGGTGTCGATCTCGGCCAGCTCGACCGGGTGTCCGGCGGCCAGCGCTGCGGCCATGCTGGCCGCACCGGCCGGCTCCACGCCGACCAGGCGCACGCCGGGCGCGTGCTCCCGCAGCCAGGTCGCGCAGCCGGCCAGCAGCCCGCCACCGCCGACCGGGAGGACGACGACGTGGGGTGCGGTGCCCAGCTGCTCGAGC
>JAOPWI010000260.1 GCA_025965755.1 Frankiales bacterium
AGCTCTGGAGACCCGTGACCGAGACCGCCGCCCCCGAGACCGCACCCGCGGCCAAGAAGAAGGTGCCGGCCAAGAAGGCGCCGGCGGCCACGGGCGGACGCCGTCTGGTCATCGTCGAGTCCCCGACGAAGGCCAAGAAGATCGCGAGCTTCCTCGGTGCGGGCTACGTCGTCGAGAGCTCCTACGGCCACATCCGCGACCTCCCGCGCAACGCGGCCGACGTCCCCGCCTCCCACAAGGGCCTGGCCTGGGCGAAGACCGGCGTCGACGTGGACAACGGCTTTCAGACGCTCTACGTGGTGACGCCGGAGAGCAAGGCGCAGGTCACCAAGCTCAAGGCGCTGCTCAAGGACACCGACGAGCTGTTCCTCGCCACCGATGAGGACCGCGAGGGCGAGGCCATCGCCTGGCACCTGCTCGAGACCCTCAAGCCCAAGGTCCCGGTGCGCCGGATGGTCTTCCACGAGATCACCCCGGCCGCGATCCAGCACGCCGTCCAGACGCCTCGCGAGCTCGACACCAGCCTGGTCGAGGCGCAGGAGACCCGGCGCGTGCTTGACCGGCTCTACGGCTACGAGGTCAGCCCGGTCCTGTGGAAGAAGGTCATGCCGCGCCTGTCGGCCGGCCGCGTGCAGTCGGTGGCGACCCGGATCGTCGTGGAGCGTGAGCGTGAGCGGATGCGCTTCGTCGAGGCCGGCTACTGGGACGTCGAGGGGCGGTTCAGCGCGCCGGCACAGCAGGACGACCCCACCGCGCCGCGGAGCCTGACCGCGACGCTGGTGGCGCTCGACGGCAAGCGCCTGGCCACCGGCCGCGACTTCGGGCAGGAGACCGGGCAGCTCAAGCCCGGCGCCGACGTGGTGCACCTGGACGAGGCCAGCGCCCGGGACCTGTCGGCCCGGCTGGCGACCGCCGACTTCCAGGTCCGCTCGGTCGAGGACAAGCCCTACACGCGCAAGCCGTACGCCCCGTTCATGACCTCCACGCTGCAGCAGGAGGGCGGGCGCAAGCTGCGCTTCTCCGCCCAGCGCGTCATGCAGACCGCCCAGCGGCTGTACGAGAACGGCTACATCACCTACATGCGTACCGACAGCTCCAACCTGTCGGAGACCGCGATCACGGCCGCCCGGCAGCAGGCGCGCGACCTGTACGGCCCGGAGTACGTCCCGGACCAGCCGCGCCGCTATGCCAGCAAGAGCAAGAACGCGCAGGAGGCCCACGAGGCGATCCGCCCCTCCGGCGACGTCTTCCGCACGCCCGGCGAGCTGGCCCGCGAGCTGTCCGGCGACGAGCTGCGGCTCTACGAGCTCATCTGGCAGCGCACGGTCGCCAGCCAGATGGCCGACGCCCGGGGCACCACGGCCACCGTGCGCCTCGGGGCGCGTACGGCCGACGGTGCGGACGCCGAGTTCTCCGCCAGCGGCCGGGTCATCACCTTCGCGGGCTTCCTGCGGGCCTACGTCGAGAGCACCGACGACGAGGCCGCGGAGCGCGACGACAGCGAGCGCCGGCTGCCCCGGGTGTCGGTCGGCGACGCCCTGGGCGTGGACGCGCTGGAGCCGCAGGGTCACACCACCAGCCCGCCGGCGCGCTACACCGAGGCGTCCCTGGTGAAGCGGCTCGAGGAGCTCGGCATCGGCCGCCCGAGCACCTACGCCAGCATCATCACGACGGTCCAGGACCGCGGCTACGTCTGGAAGAAGGGCTCCGCCCTCGTCCCGACCTGGCTCGCCTTCGCCGTCATCGGGCTGCTCGAGCAGCACTTCACCCGGCTCGTGGACTACGACTTCACCGCCTCGATGGAGAACGACCTCGACCTCATCGCCGGCGGGCAGGGCGGCTCGGTGGAGTGGCTGACGCGCTTCTACTTCGGCGCCGAGGACGGCAAGGAGGGCGGCCTGGCGCGCCAGGGCGGCCTGAAGAAGATGGTCGGCGACAATCTCGGCGACATCGACGCCCGGGACATCAACTCCATCCGCATCGGCTACGACGACCGCGGGCGGGAGGTCGTCGTCCGGGTCGGCCGCTACGGCCCCTACGTCCAGGTCGGCCCGGACGGCGAGGACCAGGAGCGGGCCTCGCTGCCCGAGGACCTGGCCCCGGACGAGCTGACCGTGGACAGGGCGCTGGAGCTGGCCGCGGCCCCGAGCGGCGACCGGGTGCTGGGCACCGACCCCACCACCGGCTACGACGTGCTGGCGCGGGCCGGCCGGTACGGGCCGTACGTCACGCTGTCGATGCCGGAGGGCTCCACCGACAAGCCGCCGACGGCCTCCCTGTTCAAGGCGATGGACCTGGACACCCTCACGCTGGAGGACGCGCTTCAGCTGCTGACGCTGCCGCGCACCCTCGGCGAGGCCGACGGCGAGCCGATCACCGCGCAGAACGGCCGCTACGGCCCGTACATCTCCAGGGGCAAGGAGTCGCGCTCGCTCGAGTCGGAGGAGCAGCTGTTCACCGTCTCGCTCGAGGAGGCGCTGCACCTGCTGGCGCAGCCCAAGCTGCGCGGGCGCCAGGCCGCGACGGCCAAGCCGCCGCTCAAGGAGCTGGGCACCGACCCGGCCAGCGCCAAGCCGATGGTCGTCAAGGAGGGCCGCTTCGGCCCCTACGTCACCGACGGCGAGACCAACGCGAGCCTGCGCAAGGGCGACGACATCGAGAGCCTGACCGACGAGCGGGCCAGCGAGCTGCTCGCCGAGCGGCGGGCCCGCGGCCCGGCACCCAAGAAGGTGGCCAAGCGCGCTCCGGCCAAGAAGGCTCCGGCCAAGAAGGCCGCGAAGAAGGCTCCGGCGAAGAAGGCGGTCGGCTAGCGCGCGGCCTGCGGCTGCCGCGGCCGGCTCGCCGTACGCTCGGGGCGTGAGCCGACGCCGTCCGTGGCGTGCGCGCCCCACCCCGCGGGTGCCGGCGTGAGCACCCCCGCGCCCCCGCCCCTGACCCCGTCCGGCGGTCCCGTGACCGCGCCGGTGACCGCCGAGGTCCCGCCGCCCACGGGGGTGCTGCGCAACAGCGGCTTCCGCCGGCTCTACACCGCGCTGGCGCTGTCCAGCTTCGGTGACTGGCTGGGCTTTCTGGCCACCACGGCGCTGGCCGCCCAGCTGGTCGAGGGGTTCAGCGCCCAGGCGTACGCGACCGGTGGCGTGCTGGTCTTCCGGCTGCTGCCCGCCGTGCTGCTCGGCCCGCTGGCCGGTGCCTTCGCCGACCGCTTCGACCGGCGCCGCACGATGGTCGTCTGCGACTGCATCCGCTTCGCGCTGTTCGTGTCGATTCCGCTGTCCGGCTCGCTGGTCTACCTGCTCGTCGCGTCGTTCTTCATCGAGGCCGTCAGCCTGTTCTGGATTCCGGCCAAGGAGGCCTCGGTCCCCAACCTGGTCGGGCGCAACCAGCTGGAGCAGGCCAACCAGCTGTCGCTCATCGCGACGTACGGCTCGGCGCCGGTCGCGGCCGCGGTCTTCGCCGGCCTGGGGCTGGTCAGCCGCGCGCTCGGCAATCCGTTCGAGTTCTTCTCCACCAGACCCGTCGACCTGGCGCTGTACGTCAACGCGGCGACGTTCCTGTTCTCGGCGCTGACCATCGCCCGCCTGGACATCACGTCGCCCAAGGGGGCCGCGCCCGGCGCCGACGGCGAACCGCCGCCCGGCCTGCTGGCCAGCGTGCGCGAGGGCATCGGCTTCGCCCGCCAGGACCCGCTGGTGCGCGGGCTGCTCGTCGGCATGCTCGGCTCCCTGGCGGCCGGCGGCGCGATCATCGCGCAGGGCCAGCTGTTCGCGACGACGGTGCTCGGCGGCGGCCAGGCGGCGTACGGCCTGCTGTTCGGCTCGGTCTTCCTCGGCATCGCCGGCGGGGTCGCCCTGGGGCCCCGGCTGCTCGGTGGGCTCTCGCGCCGGCGGGCCTTCGGGCCGGCGATCGTGGGGGCCGGCAGCGCGCTGGTGTTCATGGCGCTGGTGCCCAACCTGTTCCTCGCCGTGGTCGCCACGCTGCTGGTCGGCGGCTTCGCCGGCGTCGCGTACGTCATCGGCATCACGCTGCTCGGGGCCGAGGTGCCCGACGACCGGCGCGGCCGGACGTTCGGCCTGGTGCAGTCGCTGATGCGCATCGACCTGCTGCTGGTGACCGGCACGACGCCGTTCATCTCCGGTGCCATCGGGCGGCGCGAGGTCGACCTGCCGGGCGAGGCCGTCTACACCGTCAACGGCGTGGCGGTGACGCTGTTCGTCGGCGGGCTGCTGGCGATCTCGGTCGGCGTGCTGTCGTTCAAGCGGATGGACGACCGGCCCGGCGTGCCGCTGCTCACCGACCTGCTGGGGCTGCTCAAGCGGGTCGAGCACGTTCCGGTCTTTCCCGGCACGTTCATCGCGCTGGAGGGTGGCGAGGGGGCGGGCAAGTCCACCCAGCTCGCGCTGCTGGCCGCCTGGCTGCGCGAGCAGGGTCGCGATGTCGTGGTCACCCGAGAGCCCGGAGCGACGCCGGCCGGCGCGCGGATCCGTGCGCTGCTGCTCGACCCGCAGAGCGGGCTGTCGCCGCGGTCGGAGGCGCTGCTGTACGCCGCGGACCGCGCCCAGCACCTCGCCACCGTGCTGGAGCCGGCGCTGCGCCGCGGGGCGGTCGTGCTGTGCGACCGCTACGTCGACTCCTCGCTCGCCTACCAGGGCGCGGGCCGCGAGATCGCCCGCGACGAGGTCGAGCGGCTGTCGACGTGGGCCACCGGCGGAGTGCGCCCCGACGTCGTCCTGCTGCTCGACGTCGACCCGGCGGTCGGGCTGGCCCGGGCCCGCGACGTCGGCGCCCCTGACCGGATCGAGGCGGAGTCGCTGGACTTCCACCGGCGGGTCCGGCAAGGCTTCCTGGACCTCGCGGCCCGCGCGCCGGAGCGCTACCTCGTCGTCGCCGCCGACCAGCCGCCCGCCGTCGTCCAGCACGCGCTGCGGGCCCGGGTGGCCAAGCTGCTGCCCGCGCCGGCCACGGTCGCCGCGTGACGGTCTGGGACGACCTGGTCGGCCAGGAGCACGTCGTCGAGCAGCTGCAGGCGGCGGCCGACAGCGCCCGCGCGGGGCTGCAGGCCGGCTCTGCCATGACCCACGCCTGGCTGTTCACCGGCCCGCCCGGCTCCGGCCGGTCGATCGCGGCGCGGGCGTTCGCCGCGGCGCTGCAGTGCACCTCGTCCGGACCTGCGGGATGCGGGGCATGCCCGGGCTGCACCGCCGTGCTGCACGGCGCGCATCCCGACGTCTCCCGCGTCGTCCCGGACGGGCTGCACCTGGTCATCCGGGACGCTCGCGAGATCATTGCCCGGTCGTCCCGGCTGCCGACCACGGGGCACTGGCAGGTCACCCTCATCGAGGACGCCGACCGCATGGAGGAGCGCACCAGCAACACCGTGCTCAAGGCGGTCGAGGAGCCGCCGCCGCACAGCGTGCTCCTGCTGTGCGCCCCCAGCGCGGCCGACCTGCTGCCGACCATCCGCTCGCGCTGCCGGCTCGTCCCGCTGCGCACGCCGCCGACCGAGGCGGTCGCGGAGGTGCTGCAGCGCCGCGACGGCGTCGACCAGGGCATGGCGGTCTTCGCCGCCCGCGCCTCGCAGGGCCATGTCGGCCGGGCCCGCCGGCTGGCGACCGACGAGGACGCCCGCCGCGAGCGACAGGACGTGCTGTCGATGGTCCGCTCGCTCGGCAGTGTCGGGGCCGCGCTGGTGGCCGCCAAGGACCTCGTCGACGCCGCCGGGGAGCAGGCCGGCCAGGTCGCCCAGGCGCTCGACGCCAGCGAGCGCGAGAAGCTCTCGCAGGCCCTGGGCGTCGGGGCGACCGGCAAGGGCGTGACCGGCGGTCGCGGCACGGCCGGCGCGCTCAAGGAGCTGGAGAAGCGGCAGAAGTCGCGCGGCACCCGGACGCAACGCGACGCCCTGGACCGGGCCCTGGTCGACCTGACGGCGTTCTACCGCGACGTCCTGACGCTGCAGCTGGGCACCGGCAGCCAGCTGGTCCACACCGACCTCGGCGAGCAGGCGGCCAGCATCGCCCGGGCGACGACGCCGGAGTCGACCCTGCGCCGCATCGACGCCGTCCTGCACTGCCGTACCGCTCTGGACAGCAACGTGGCTCCGCTGCTGGCGGTCGAGGCGATGGCCCTCGGCCTCCGGGCGGGCTGAGGGTTCGGTAGAGTCGGCCCCGCACCACGCCGCCTTAGCTCAGTCGGTAGAGCACCTCACTCGTAATGAGGTTGTCCGGAGTTCGATTCTCCGAGGCGGCTCCACGTCTGACCTGCGAGAACAGGTCAGCGGACAAGATCGCAGCAACATCCAGGGTGCCATTCTGGTTGCCATTTGGGACAACGATCTTCGTCGCCTCAGTCCCAGAGGGCGCGCGTCATGCTGCGAGCGGCCTCCACGGCGAGCTCCTCGACGACGTGCGTGTAGTGCATGGTCATGCTGATCTGTGAGTGCCCCAGCAGCTCCATCACCACCCGCGGCGCGACGCCCTGCTGCAGCAGCAGGGTGGCGGCCGTGTGGCGTGCGTCGTGCAGACGGGCGTCCCGGACCCCGGCAGCGCGCAGCAGCGCCTTCCACGCCGCCCAGTCGGCGGGAGCGCCCAGCGGACGGCCGTCCGGCTGGCAGAACACGAAGCCGTGCTCCTGCCAGTACTCGGCGGCGTCCCGCCGGGCCTGCTCCTGGGCCTCACGGTGGACGAGCAGGGCGGCCCGGAGCGGTTCGGGCAGCACGAGCCGGCGACGGCCAGCGGCGCTCTTCGGCTCGACCAGCACCAGCCCCTTGCCCTTCTGCCGCTGCAGCGCACGCCGCACGGTGAGGACGCCGGTCTCCAGGTCGACGTCGGCCCACTGCAGGCCCAGTGCCTCCCCCTGCCGCAACCCGAGGGCCAGCGCCACGGTCCAGCGAGCGCCGTTGGGCAAGTCACGCGCCTGCTCGAGAAGGGCGCGAGCCTCAGCCGCGGTGAGGGGCACGATCTCGGCCCGGACCACGGTCGGCGGGTCGACGAGCTGAGCCACGTTGCGCCCGATCCGTCCGCGCTGCACCGCAATCTTCAGCGCCCGCGACAGGATCCGGTGGTTAAGCAGGACGGTCGCGGCCGACAGGCCCTCGGCCTCCAGAGCGCCGTAGGCCAGCTCGAGGTGCTCGGGCTGCAGCCGGTCCAGGCGGTGATGACCCAGCTGGGGGATCAGGTGGTTGCGAACCTGGGAGGCGTAGCTGTCCAGGGTCCGGGGCTTGAGGCGTCGCACGGCGATCGTGTTGAGCCAATGGTCGAGCCACTCCGCCAGGGTCTGGCTCTTGCCGATCGCCGGGATGATGCCCGCGTCGCGGCTTTCCTCGAGGGCGCGGACCTTGCGGACGACGTCAGCACGGCGCACGCCTGAGACGTGGCGTCGGTCCCGTGCGCCGCCGCTGCCCCTGCCCATCGACACGTAACCGTGCCACCGGCCCTGCGCGTCCTGGTGGATGGACGACTCGCCCCAGGCGGCACGCCCGGTCACGGACGACCTCGCTCGCGACAGCTGCTGTTCAGGACTGTCCCTCCCTGCGGTCTCGTCGCCGAGGGTGAGTGCGCATCCCTTCGCGTAGTCCGCTGCCGGCCAAGTTGTGGACAACCACGGCCACTCGAGGGTCGGCCAAGGCGGGCGGCGTGTGGCTCACCGCGCGTGCACCCGAGCCGTCTGCCGGGGACGCTGATCGATCGCGAGCCGTCGACGAACGTCTCGGGTCAGCGGGGTGCCTTCGGACTCTCGTTCGGGCCGAAGGTGCTGGACATGACTGGCGCAGTCGGTGCTGAGGGCGGGCAGGTCGTTGCTGGTGAGGAAGAGGTGGTTGGCGTGGGTGCCGCGGGACAGCCCGACGTAGCCGGCCTGGGTGGACAGGGTGTCGGTGCCCACGACCAGGGCGGTGTGGACGGTCCGGCCTTGGGCCTTGTGCAGGGTCATGGCGTACGCGTGGTCGAGCTGGCCGGCGGCGAGCCAGGTCCGGTCGACCGCGGCCTGCAGCCCCACAGTGGTCTGCAAGGTCAGGCC
>JAOPWI010000279.1 GCA_025965755.1 Frankiales bacterium
TGAGCATCTCCCCGCCATACACCTGCGCGGGGAAGAGCAGCAGTGGGGTGACGACGAGGACGACCACCCGGACGTCGAGACGCCCTCTGCGCCAGTCGCGCACCGCCCCGGCTGCGGCGAGCACCCACAGCACGAGGGTGAGAACGACCCGGACCTGCACCACGAGCACGTGCCCGGCGGTCCCGTTTACACGGTCGACGACGTTCGCCTCGATCGCGGCCTGCAGTCCTGCGTCCGCCAGGGGCGGGTGCCCGAGGAGGTATGCACTCGCGGGGTAGGCGAGCCAGAGCGACAGCACGACTGCGATGATCAGGGGCAGCCGGCTGGGCCAGACACGTCCGCTCAGGGTGAGGGCAGTGATGGTGATAAGCACCAGGAACGGCGTCAGTTGATGGCTCGCGCAGATGACCGTGATGAGCAGGAGGGTCACCGCGAGGGCGGTCAAGCGGTGCCGCGGCCGGTGCTCGGCGGGCGACCGCCCCCGCCACCACTCCGCCAGGTCCGCGCGTCCGAAGCCGAGGAACCTGGGGGTCCGCGCGGCCAGCGGGCCCAGGACCAGCGCGATCACGACGAGGTACAGGAAGAAGGCGAAGGCCTGGGGAGACAGGTAGTCCTGGTCCTGCCAGTTGCCGAGGCAGAAGATCCAGAGCACGAGCCAGCGCCGGCGTGCATCGCGCGTCAAGTAGCCCGTCAGGACACTCAGGGCAGCGAGCCACAGACCCATGTTGAGCACCGGTGCCCACAGGGCAACGGTCACCGGGTCGAGACCGGTCGCCCCGAGCAGCGTTGCCAGGAGGGCGAAGAAACCCGGCCAGTTGAAGTATGCGTCGATGTCCGGATCGATCCCCTTCGTGCGCGAAAGGGCGTCGGCGATGCCGAGATGCCGGAACGCGACCTCACCTCGCGGGACGTCCGTCACGAAGGCTGCGGTCCCGAAAAGTACGAGCACGAGCACCACGATGAGCCAGATCATGACCGGGCGGCGGGCCGGGCCCGCGGCATCGCCCCGCAGCGCCACGACGAAGGCGATGTTCAGAAGCAGGAGCCCCGCCCAGAACGGGTAGGGCAGCAGGGCAACGAGCCCCAGGTCGCTGTTCACGGGCACCGACACCGTGGAGGCGGCCCCCACGGCAAGCGCCAGGGACACGACGCCTGCCAGCGCGCACCACGCGTCACGGCCTCTCCAGCGCCTTACCGTACGGGTGGGCGCATCCAGTGTGCTGGTCATCATGCCTCCTGTGTCAGTCGCCGGAGGACGGCGACCAGCCGGAGGCCGACCGCCACGGCGCCGATGGTGAGCACGACCACCCAAGAAAGGGCCATGGCGCCGGCGCCCCTGTCGGCGACCGACAGCGCCGAGGCGCAGAGGGCGACGCCGAGCGCCAGGCCGACCACGATCGCCTCGGCGTACCGACCGCGGGCCCGGCACACGGCGTTGTACGCCTGCAGCACCGTGAACGCCACCAGTCCGGCCGCCAGCCATCGCAGAGCGTCGGTGGAATTGTCGGCGTACTGCTCCCCCAGCAGGCTGAGCAGCGGGCGAGCGAGAATGGCGAGGACGGCGGCAGCCAGACCTCCCACGGCGAGCGACCAGCGCAGACTCGCCCAGGTGTTCGCCACCAGGCGGCCGGGGTCGCGGACACCCTCGGAGAACTGGACGATGCCCATCAGCATCGGAGCGGTATAGGCGGCCCAGGCCATCATCCACGCGGGGTACCAGTAGGCAGCGGCCTCCGGCGCCACCATGTGCGCGAGCAGGAGGGGCAGCACGAGCCCGGGGGTGCGCTCGGTGAGGGTGAGGAGCTGGTTGGGGAGACCCACAGCCAGCAGTGGACGGCCGCGGCGCGCCGAGCGGAAAGTCGGTCGCGGCCGGTAGCCGACCAGTCTCCGCAGCTGGACCGCACCGACGACGCATGCGACTGTCGTCCCGAGGGTCCAGCAGGCCATCAGCACGTCGGCGGAGGCGCCCTGCGCCTGCCAGGCCACGAGCGCTGCAGCCCCGAGTGCTACTCCGCCGCCCACCGTGTACCTCAGGGTCGCGGTTGCACCGCGTCCCAACGCCACGAGAGCCTGGTCCAGCACGATGACCAGGGTGCCGGTGACGGCAGCTACGAGGAACGTGAGCCAGAAGAGGATCGATACCGAGGCCGTGTCCGGCGCCACGGCCGACTGCAGTACGAGGTAGCCGACGGCCAGCACTGTACCGGCTATCCCCACGATGGCGAACGCCGCATCGAGCACCCGCGCGGGTGGCTCCCCCCGGCCCACCGCGACGATCACGGCCGAGCCGGCGCCCAGCACCGCGAGCTGCGTGCAGATCATCACCGCGGAGACCGCGGCTACGGTGAGCCCGATCTCACGGTCGGAGGTCGCACGTGCGGCGACGATCCAGAACGCAAAACCCGCACCTGTCTGGGCGCCCTTGGCCAGGACGAGGCCGAACCAGCTGCGCAGGGACGAGTGCCTGACGGTCGAGGCGTCCGTGACTGTAGTCCCCCGCCCAGCCCTCACGACGCTAGGCCCCTCGCCAGGCCCGCGTAGTTGTACCAGCAGAAGGCTGCGTAGTAGCGCAGCCAGCGGGGCTGGCCCGCGGTGAGGCTCAGCGCGCTGCCGCGGACGGCCGCGGCGGCAGGTAGCAGCGCGAGCCTCGCTCCGCGCCAGCCGTGCTTGCGGATCATCCGTCCCAGGCCCGTTCCGTCCATGAGGAACTGATCGAGCGCGAAGTCGAAGTCGTCCGCAGCGAAGCGGTGTTCGACCATGACCCGCTTCGACACGGCCGTTCGCAGCCCTGAATCGCGCATGCGCCAGCGCAGCTCGATGTCCTCCCCCGACTTGAACGAGTCGTCAAAACCCATGCCCAGCATCAGGTCGCGGTCGACGAGCGTCGCCACGAGCCCGAACCAGTTGCGGCTGCGGCCGGTGCGATGGTGATGTGCCAGCGCCTGCCCCCAGTAGCCCGGTCCAGCGACACTTTCGAGGCCGGCCTGGAGGGCGTCGTAGCCGCCCTCCACCATCTCCGTGAGCAGGTCGGCGACCCCCGTCGGCCCGAAGACGACGTCGGCGTCGACAAGCAGGACCCACCGGGTGCTGCTGCTCTGCACGCCGAGTGTTCGAGCCCAGGGCAGGCCGCGGCCCTCGTCACTCAGGACCCGGGCGCCGACCGCTTCGGCGAGGCCGACCGTGCCGTCGGTGGAGCATCCGTCCACCACGATGATCTCGGCGACACCGGACTTACGCAGTGCCTCCAGGCAGCGCGGGAGCAGGTGCTCCGCGTTGCGGGCCGGCACGACAGCGGTGACCTGGTCAAGACTGTGCCCCACTGTGTCCCACCCCCGACGCCTGCTCGTCGAGGATCGACGGCAGCAGCTGCTCGAGGTGCTTCACGATGTCGTCCGATGCCTCGTCCGCCGAGTAAGCGGAGGGGACCTGAAGCAGGTGGCAGGGCCGTCCGTCGAGCGACTTGGTCAGCACATCCCCCTTCGCCGCGAAGTGCTCGCGCCACGGCACGACCGACGTGGCCGCGAGGCCGGTCACGACCTGCTGCGAGAAGCCGGCCATCTCGATGTGGAAGTTGCCGAGCATGCGATCCACCATCCAGTCCCGTGACCGCTCGACCAGACGGGACCGGGAGCCCTCGAAGCGCTCGATGTAGATGGCGGCCGCGAGCGGAGCCGAGGTCGTCACTTTACGTCCGGGGAAGGCGGCCGCTGGCTCGACCATGCGGTGCTCCGGCGACCACCGCCGCGAGAAGTCCGCAACGCGGGGGTAGCGGATGACGAACGGGTGGACCACCGTGGTGAGGCGGCCGACGGTCTGCGACAGCTGTGACGGGACGAGGGGCTTGCGGACACCTTCGAACAGGTGGGGGTAGATGTCCCGGTGGTGCGGCTTGATGAACATCGGCTTGGCATAGCCGAGCATCGTGGCGTCGTCGGCCAGGAAGGCCCAGTCGTCGCCCATGAACGACCAGCCCTCGCGCCGCATCAGCTTGGCGGCGGTGCTTGTCTTCCCGGTTCCTCCGGCGGCGGGAAGCGCGATCGCGTGGCCGCGGTACGCCATCGTCGCCGCGTGGATCATGCCGGCTCCCTGGCTGACCATGGCGGCATCGAGAACAGGGACGACGGAGGTCAACAGCTCGCCCGGCCCGTGGACGCGCCACTGCTGACCGTCCCGCACGACCTGGACCCGGTCGGCCTGGAAACGCACGCTGTTCTCCGTGTAGGCGAGTTCGTGCTCCAGCAGACCCGCATCCGGCATCAGCTCCGGCCGGTCGTCGACGACGATGTCGGCCGGCCCTTCGCTGTCCTTGTCCGTGGCGAAGCACGCCAGCATGGTCTGGAGCTGCCTTGCTGCCGGCGCGCTCGCGTCGACGCGGATCGTGACGCGGCCGTGGATATCGAAGTTCAGTGATCTGGTCTGCTCGGTGTGCATGGTTGTCCCCTTTGGATGAAGTCGGTCGGATCGTGTTGCTGGTGTTGACACTCTGGGATTGCTCGTCCTGTCAGGCCACGCTGGTGACGGGCGCGCTCAACGCGACAAGGACGCTTGTCGGATCTGTGGGCGTTCGCGGGAAGCTCACGTTGGCGTAGGCGTACTTCACGCGGCGGAGTGCTTCGGGGCGAGCACCGGCTGTGGGGGCCTCCCAGAGGAGGCACTCGTGCGCCATCGTCCCCAGCACCCGCCATCCGTCCCGGAAGGTCTGGAGATTCGATGCACCGGAGATGC
>JAOPWI010000285.1 GCA_025965755.1 Frankiales bacterium
ACGCCGCCCGTCGCCAGCGCCCCGCTCGACGCTGCCCCGCTCGACGCCGCGCCGGCCGGCATCGACCCGCCCGCCGAGGTCGCCGTCGCGCTGGCCAAGCTGGACGCCCTCGAGGGCCGGCCGGTGGGCGAGCATGTCGAGGTCTACGACGAGGTGCACCGCCTGCTGCAGGACGCGCTCGCCTCCCTCGACGAGGGCTGAGCCGGTGGCGCGACGCGCCCGCCTGGACGCCGAGCTGGTCCGCCGCGGCCTGGCCCGCAGCCGGGAGCACGCCGCCCAGCTGGTGGCTGACGGTCTGGTCCGCGTGAGCGGCCAGACGGCCACCAAGCCGGCCACCGCGGTCGAGCCCGGCACGCCGCTGCTGGTCGACGAGCAGGCGGGGGAGTCGTACGCCTCCCGGGGTGGCCACAAGCTGGTCGGCGCCCTCGACGCGCTCGGGCTGGACCCGGCGGGGCGGCGCGTCCTGGACGCGGGCGCGTCCACCGGCGGCTTCACCGACGTGCTGCTGCGGCGCGGGGCGAGCCACGTCGTGGCGGTGGACGTCGGCTACGGCCAGCTGGCCTGGGCGCTGCAGACCGACGCGCGCGTGACGGTGCTGGACCGGACCAACGTCCGCTCGCTCGAGGTGGAGCAGATCGGCGGTCCGGTCGACCTGGTCGTCGCGGACCTGTCGTTCATCCCGCTGGGACTGGTGCTGCCGGCTCTGGCGGGCTGCGCCGGGCCCGACGCGGACCTGCTGCCGATGGTGAAACCGCAGTTCGAGGTCGGCCGGGAGCGGCTGCCGTCGGGCGGCGTGGTGCGCGACCCGCTGCTGCGGGCGGACGCCGTGCGGGGCGTGGCCCGGCAGGCCCGGGAGCTCGGGCTCGGGGTGGCCGGGGTGGTCGCCAGCCCGCTGCCGGGACCGAGCGGCAACGTGGAGTACTTCCTGTGGCTGCGCCGCGACGCCGGTCCGCTGGTCGAGGCGGACCTGGCCCGGGCGGTCGAGCAGGGACCGCAGTGAGAGGGTCCTGCCCGTGACCCGCTCCGTCCTGCTGCTCGCCCATACCGGCCGCGCGTCGATCGCCGAGGCGGCCCGGCGCGCCGTGCGGCGCCTGCAGGAGGCCGGCATCGAGGTGCGGGTCCTGCGCGACGAGGCCAAGGACATCGGGCTCACCGGGGTGCGGGTGTGCGACGTCGACGCCGGCTCGGCCGCCGAGGCCGAGCTGGTGCTCGTGCTGGGCGGCGACGGAACGATCCTGCGGGCGGCCGAGATGGCGCGCGACGCCGGCGTACCACTGCTCGGGGTCAACCTGGGCCGGGTGGGATTTCTGGCCGCGGCCGAGTCCCAGGACCTGGACGTCACCCTGGAGCATGTGCTGGCCAAGCAGTACGTCGTCGAGGAGCGCCTGACCGTCGACGTGACCGTGCGGCTGAACGGCGAGGTGCTGGGCACCGACTGGGCGCTGAACGAGGCGTCGGTCGAGAAGGCCGCGCGGGAGCGGATGCTGGAGCTGGTCGTCGAGGTCGACGGCCGCCCGCTGTCGCGGTGGGGGTGCGACGGGGTCGTGGCCGCGACGCCGACCGGGTCGACGGCGTACGCCTTCTCGGCCGGCGGACCCGTCGTCTGGCCGACCCTGGAAGCCCTGCTCGTGGTGCCCATCAGCGCGCACGCGCTGTTCGCCCGGCCCTTGGTCGTCGCGCCGTCGTCCGTGGTGGCCTTCGAGGTGCTCGACAGCGGGGCCGAGGCCGTGCTGGCCTGCGACGGCCGGCGGACCCTCCCGCTGCCGCACCGGTCCCGCGTCGAGGTGCGGCGTGGCGCCACGCCGGTGCTGCTCGCGCGGACCGGGGTTCAGCCCTTCACCGACACCTTGGTGCAGAAGTTCGACCTGCCCGTCGAGGGCTGGCGCGGCCGGCGCGAGGGCCCGGCCTGACGGGTTGTGTCGGCTCCCGGCCGTAGTGTCGGGACCGTGCTCGAGGAGATGCGCATCAGCGGCCTCGGCGTCATCGACGACGCCGTGCTCGAGCTCGCTGCCGGGCTGACGGTGGTGACCGGTGAGACCGGCGCCGGCAAGACCATGGTCGTGCAGGGCGTGAACCTGCTGTTCGGCGGCCGGGCCGACGCCGGCCGCGTGCGGCCGGGCGCCGCCCGTGCGGTGGTCGAGGGGCGGCTGTCACTGCGGCCGGACCATCCGGCCCTCGCCCGGGCGGTCGACGCAGGCGCCGAGCTTGATGACGGCACCCTGATCATGACGCGGTCGGTGGCCGCCGACGGCCGCAGCCGGGCCCACCTGGGCGGGCGCAGCGTGCCCGTGGGCGTGCTCGGTGAGCTGTCCGAGCAGCTCGTCGCGGTGCACGGGCAGTCCGATCAGCAGCGCCTGCTGCGGCCGGCGGCTCAGCGCGACGCGCTCGACCGCTACGCCGGCGAGCCGGTCACCGGGCTGCGCGAGCGCTTCCGCACCCACCACGCCCGCTGGCGGAGCGTTCGGGCCACGCTGGCCGAGCTGCGGGCCGCCGCCGAGGAGCGGTCCCGGGAGGCCGAGCTCCTGCGGCTCGGGCTGGCCGAGGTCGAGGCGGTGGCCCCTGCGCCGGGTGAGGACCTGGCGCTGCGCGCCGACATCGCCCGGCTCGACGCCGCCGACGACCTGCGGGCGGCCGCAGCGCTCGCGCAGGGCGCGCTGACCGGCGACGACGACGGTGACGGCGACGACGCCCTGCAGCTGCTGACCGCGGCGCGCCGGGCGCTGGAGAGCGCCGCCGACACCGACCCGGCGCTGGCGGGCCTCGCCGCCCGGGTCGCCGAAGCCACCTTTCTGGTGTCCGACGTGGGCGCCGACCTCGCGTCGTACGCCTCCGGGCTGGACGCCGACCCCGTGCGGCTGTCGGTGGCCCAGGACCGGCTCGCTGCACTGACCACCCTGGTCCGCCGGCACGCCGTCGAGGACGTCGACGGGGTGCTCGCGTGGGCCGCCGCGGCGTCCGACCGGCTGCTCGAGCTGGACGGCGCGGGCGACCGGGTCGAGGTGCTGGCCGCGCAGGAGTCCGCGCTCGAGGCCGAGCTGTCCGAGCTGGCCGCGGCGCTGAGCGAGGGGCGGGCGCAGGCCGCGGAGCGGTTCGCCGTGGCGGTGAGCGGTGAGCTGACCGCGCTGGCCATGCCGCACGCGCGGGTCACCGCCCGGGTGAGCCAGGGCGAGGATCCCCAGGGACTGCCGGTCGGTGGGCGTCGGCTGGCTGTCACCGCCGAGGGCGTGGATGCCGTCGAGCTGCTGCTCGAGCCGCACCCCGGCGCGCCGCCCCGGCCGCTGCACAAGGGCGCCTCCGGCGGGGAGCTGTCGCGCGTGATGCTCGCCGTGGAGGTCGTGCTGGCCGGCTCGGACCCGGTGCCGGTCATGGTCTTCGACGAGGTCGACGCGGGCGTCGGCGGCAAGGCGGCCGTCGAGATCGGCCGCCGCCTGGCGCGGCTCGCCCGCGACCACCAGGTGCTGGTGGTGACCCACCTGCCGCAGGTGGCCGCGTTCGCCGATCAGCACCTGCAGGTGGTCAAGGCCGACGACGGCACGGTGACGCGCAGCGGCGTGGTCGCCCTCGACGGGGAGGGGCGGGTGGCCGAGCTCAGCCGCATGATGGCCGGTCACGACAGCGGGCTGGCGCGCGGTCACGCCGAGGAGCTGCTGGCCTCGGCGAGCAGCGACAAGGCCCGCGCGTGAGCACCCTGCGCCCGCTGGGCCCGGACGACGTCGAGCAGGCCTGGGCGCTGGGCCGGCTGGCCTTCGGCGGCGACCCGGCGTCCCGCCCGCCCGAGCGGCCGTCCGCCGCGACCGCTCTGGGCGAGTTCGATGACCGGGGGCGGCTGGTGGCCACCTCGGCGCTCCATCCCTACGAGCAGTGGTGGGGCGGCCGGCGGGTGCCCATGGGCGGCGTCGCCAGCGTGGCGGTCCACCCCGACGCCCGCGGTCGCGGTGCCGGTCGCCGGATCGTCAAGGCGCTGCTGCCGCTCATGGCCGAGCGCGGCCACGCGGTCAGCGTGCTGTTCCCGACCGCGATCGGGCTCTACCGGCCGCTGGGCTGGGAGGTGGTCGGGTCGCTCGACGACACCCGGATTCCGGTCCGCGACCTGCGGGCAGCCGGCGAGCCCGAGGACGTCTTCGTCCACACCGCGGTGCAGGCCGATGTGAAGACGGTGCATGCGCTGTACGAGTGGCTCGGCGTCACGAGCGCCGGACTGCTGACCCGCGACGGGCCGATGTTCCCCAACGGCCCGCAGGACGTCCTCACCCACGACGTGGTCGCCCTCGCCGAGACCGGCAGCGGTGCCCCCATGGGCTACGCCACCTACGACCGCGGCCGGGGCTACGGGCCGGACAGCAGCCTGCGCGTCTGGGAGCTGGTCTCGCGCAGCGGTGAGGCCGGCGCGGCGCTGCTGCGCTCGCTGGCGTCCTGGGACTCCGTGGTGGAGTCGGTGCTGTGGCGCGGCCCGACCGATGAGCTGGCGCTGTCCCTGGGCAAGCCGGTGCCGCCGCCGGAGCGGGTGCAGCCCTGGATGCTGCGCATCGTCGACGCGGTGGCCGCCGTGGCCGCTCGCGGCTTCGCGCCGTCCACCTCCGTCGATGTGTCGTTCGCGCTGGTCGACCCGGACGTCGCCCGCCACGACGGCGCCTGGCGGCTGACCGTCGACGACGGCCGCGGCCAGCTGGAGCGGATCGACCGCCGGACCGACCTGCCGCTGCTGCACGTGCGCGGCCTGGCGCTGCTCTACGCGGGCGCGGCCGACACCGGACTGCTCCTGCGGGTCGGCCTGCTCGACCGGCCGCTGCCGACGCTCGACGCCGCCTTCGCCGGCCCACGCCCGCGGTTGCTCGACTCCTTCTGACGGCCGGAGCGCCCCGGCCGGTCCGGCCCGCCGGGCCCGGGCCACCTCGCGCCGGGCGCGGCACCCTGGCCGGAGCCCGTCGGTCTGGCAGACTCGACGGCGATGAGAATCGCGGGCATGCGCCGAAACCGTCAGGCCCCTGGCCTGCCGGGCGTCGTCGGGACCGCCCGGCTGGACCGGCGCACCAAGGACCTGACCAAGCGCCTCAAGCCGGGTGACATCGCGGTCATCGACCACCTCGACATCGACCGCGTGAGCGCCGACGCCCTGGTCAGCTGCAAGGTCGGCGGCGTCGTCAACGCGGCCGCCAGCACCAGCGGCCGCTACCCCAACCTCGGCCCGGAGATTCTCGTCGCCGCGGGCATCCCGCTGCTCGACGGCGTGGGCCGCGAGGTCTTCGCCACGCTGTCCGAGGGTGACGAGGTCCGGCTCGACGGCGCCGAGCTCTACGTCGGCGACCGGGTCGTCGCGACCGGCGAGGCGCAGACCTTCGAGACCGTCGAGGTGGCCATGGCCGCCGCCCGGGCGGGCCTGGCGACCCAGCTCGAGGACTTCGCGGCCAACACGATGGAGTACCTGCTCAAGGAGCGCGACCTGCTCCTCGACGGGGTCGGCGTGCCGGTGGTCCGGACCGAGTTCGAGGGCCGCCACGCGCTGATCGTCGTCCGCGGCTACGACTACAAGGAAGACCTTGCGGTGCTGCGGCCCTACATCCGCGAGTACCGCCCCGTCCTGATCGGCGTCGACGGCGGCGCCGACGCGCTGGTCGAGGCCGGCTACCAGCCCGACATGGTGGTCGGGGACATGGACTCGGTGTCCGATGCGACGCTGCGCGGCGGCGCCGAGATCGTCGTGCACGCCTACGCCGACGGCCGGGCCCCCGGACTGCAGCGGGTGCAGGACCTCGGCGTGCGGGCGGTGGTGTTCCCCGCCGCGGGCACCAGCGAGGACGTCGCGATGCTCCTCGCCGATGAGAAGGGCGCCAGCCTGATCGTCGCCGTCGGCACGCACGCCACGCTCATCGAGTTCCTCGACAAGGGCCGCGCCGGCATGGCCAGCACCTTCCTGACCCGGTTGCGCGTCGGCGGCAAGCTCATCGACGCCAAGGGCGTCAGCCGCCTCTACCGCAGCCGCATCTCGACGCCCGCGCTGCTGCTGCTGGTTCTCGCCGCCGTGGTCGCCATGGCCGCGGCGTTCCTCGTCTCGTCCGCCGGCCGGGCGTACGGCTCGCTGCTGGCCGACCAGTGGTACGACTTCGTGTTCTGGCTGACCAGCCTGTTCTGAGCGTCCCGTACGGTCAGCCCCCCGCCTTCCCGGGCGGACGGGCTGCACTGGAGGACAGCGTGAGCAAGGATTTCGACGGCAAGGTCGCTCTCATCACGGGAGGCACCCGCGGCATCGGCCTCGGCATCGCCGAGGAACTCGTGTCGCGGGGCGCGCGGGTGGTCGTGACGGCGCGCAAGCAGGACGAGCTGGACACCGTCGTGGCGGCGCTCGGGGAGAACGTCGCGGTGGCCGCCCGCGGCAGCGCCGATGACGAGGCGCACCAGGCCGAGGCGGTCGCGCTCGCCGTGGAGCGCTTCGGTGGCCTGCACCTGCTGGTGAACAACGCCGCCGTCAACCCGCAGTACGGCCCGCTCATGGATGCCGACCTCAACGCGGTCCGCAAGGTGTTCGAGGTCAACGTCACGGCGATCCTGGGCTGGACCCAGCAGGCCTGGCGGGCCGGGCTGTCCGAGGGGGGAGCCGTCCTCAACGTCGCCAGCGTCGGTGGCATCCGCGCCGGCTCGCCGATCGGCGCCTACAACGCCAGCAAGGCCGCGGTCATCCACCTGACCCGCCAGCTCGGCGTGGAGCTCGGGCCGCGGGTGCGCGTCAACGCGATCGCCCCGGCCGTCGTCAAGACCAAGTTCGCCGCCGCACTGTACGAGGGGCGCGAGGACGAGGTGGCCGCGGCCTACCCGCTGAAGCGGCTCGGTGTGCCGACGGACACGGCGAAGGCTGCCGCGTTCCTGCTGTCCGACGACGCCTCCTGGATCACCGGCGAGACGCTGGTCGTGGACGGCGGGGTCACGCTCGGCGGGTGACGCCGCGGGACCTGCCGCCCGCGCCGGGCTGAGCAGGCGGGAGGAGGGTTGCGCCGGCAGCTCCGGCCGGTGCGGGCGCCGCTGCCGCACGAGGCCACGGTCCCGGTCGCCCTGGTCGCGGTCAGGTCAGGTCGCTCAGCGCCCGCGCGCCGAGCCCG
>JAOPWI010000309.1 GCA_025965755.1 Frankiales bacterium
CGAGGTCAACGGCGGGGCGTTCAACCCGGCCGCGCCGTTCGGCGGCTACAAGCAGTCCGGCATCGGGCGCGAGGGCGGCACGTACGGCCTCGAGGAGTTCCTGGAGACCAAGGCCATCCAGCGCTAGAAGCGCTCTGCGCCGAGCCCGGTCCCCTCGGGGCCGGGCTCGGCTCTTGTCCGCGGCGGGAAGACCGGGGCCCGGCGCTGGAGGAACGCCGTCACGCCCTCGACGTTCTCGGGGCCACCGAGCAGGCCGTTCTGCACCTGCTCCTCGTGCTGCAGCGTCGCCTCCAGGGCGGCCGCCGCCCCGGCGTGCAGGGCCTGCTTCGTGCGGGCGAGTAGCGCGTGGTGCGGCAGTCCCCGCAGCGGCGGCGGCGGCCCGGGTTGTGCGCCTCGCAGTTCTCGCAGGCCCAGTCGGTGGGGACGGGCTCGGCGGGGCGCAGCCGACGGGCGGGCGTGGTGTGCCGGATGGCCAGGGCGCCAGGCGTGGGAGTCATGGCACCGCTCCTCAGGGTCGTGGTGGTGGAGACCCCAGCCTGCGTGGTGTGCATTGCCGACAGGTGTCCACGAGGTGTCCGTCCTGAGGCCCGGTCCGCGCGGCGCCCAGGGCCGTCCGGTAGACACCGTCCATGACCTCGTACACCCCCTCGAGCACGGCCTGGACCGAGCCTGGCGCGTACGAGGTGGCGCCCGGCGTCCACCGCGTCCCGCTGCCGCTTCCCAACGACGGCCTGCGCGCCGTCAACGTCTACGTGCTGTCGACCGACGACGGCCTGGTCCTCGTCGACGGCGGCTGGGCCATTCCGGAGTCGCGCGATCTGCTCGCGCAGAGCCTGTCCGACCTGGGAGCCGGCCTCGGCGACATCCGCCGCTTTCTGGTGACCCACGTGCACCGCGACCACTACACGCAGGCCGTGTCGGTGCGCCGCGAGTTCGGCGCGCGGGTCGGGCTGGGCATCGGCGAGCGGCCGACTCTGGAGTTGCTGAACGACCCGGACCGCCACCCGATGGAGAACCAGGCGACCGCGCTGCGGACGCTCGGGGCCAGCGCGCTGGCTGAGTCGATCGCCGCGCACACGGCCGACCGGCGGCACTACAAGGCCGAGTGGGAGATGCCGGACGAGTGGCTCCAGGAGGGCCCGCTGGATCTGCCGGGCGGGCGCACGCTGCACGCCGTCGCCACTCCCGGCCACACCACCGGCCACCTGGTCTTCCACGACCTGGAGGCCGGGCTGCTGTTCGCCGGTGACCACGTGCTGCCGACCATCACGCCGTCCATCGGTTTCCAGCCGGTCATGGCGCCGGACCCGCTCGGGGCGTTCCTGCGCTCGCTGGTCCTGGTGCGCAGCCGGCCGGACGCGATGCTGCTGCCCGCCCACGGCGCCGTCACCCCGAGCGTGCACGCCCGCGTCGACCAGCTCCTGGAGCACCACGCCCAGCGCCTGGACGAGACGCTCGAGGCGGCCTCGCAGGGAGCGACCACGGCGTACGAGGTGGCCGGCATCCTGCGCTGGACCCGCCGGCTGACTCAGCTGGCCGACATGGACGTGTTCAACCAGATGCTGGCCGTCTTCGAGACCGGCGCGCACCTGGACCTGCTGGCCCTGCAGGGCCGGCTGACGGTCAGCGTCGAGGACGGCATGCGCCGCTTCACCTGACGGTGGTCGGCGTCCGCACCAGGGCGACCACCAGGCTCGCGGCGATCCCGATGACGAGCGACCCGGCGAACGCGGGCAGATAGCTGTCGGTCGTCGTGATGAGCCGCCCGGCCAGCGGTGGGCCGACGAACGAGCCCAGCGCCGCGGACGTGTAGAGCACGCCGAGCAGGCCGCCGAGCCCCTGCACGCCGAAGAACTCCGCCATCAGCGGCGGCCCGAGCGCCACGAAACCGCCGTAGCCGACGCCGAGCACCACCGCGAAGAGGACCAGCCGCGGATAGCCGGGGCCGCCCAGCAGCAGCAGGAAGCTGGCGGCCATGGCGACGTAGCAGCCCTGATAGGTGCGCAGCACGCCCACCCGGGCGGCCGCGGCGCCCAGGGCGAGGCGGCCGACCACGCTGGCCGCCCCGATCAGCCCGACCAGCCCGGCGGCAGCCACCTCCCCGGTGCCCCGCGTCTCGGCGTAGCCGGGCAGGTGCACGAACGGCACGAACAGCGCGATCGAGAGCAGCAGCCCGGCGGCGTACAGCCGCAGATAGGTGGCCGTGCGCAGCCGCGGGCCGAGCCGCACCGGCTCGGCGGTGGCGACCACGGGCGCGCCCCGCACCAGCAGCGCGCACAGCAGCAGCGACGCGGTGCCGGCGACGGCCAGGACGAGGTACGCGTCGCGCCAGCCGACCTGGCCGACCAGCGCCGCCGACAGCGGCGCGACGAGCAGCGTGCCCAGGCCGATGCCGGAGACGGCGACGCCCACGGCGAGGGTGCGCCGGTGCTCGAACCACCCGCCGACGACCGCGACCAGCGGAACGTAGCTGCACGCCACCGCGAGCCCGACCCCCAGACCGTGGCCGAGGTAGGCCTGCCAGAGGCTGGTCGCCTGCGACGTCAGCAGCAGCCCGAGGCCGAGCGAGACGGCACCCACCAGCACGACCCGGCGCGGACCGAACCGGTCGACCGCCGGCCCGGCCAGCCCGCCGAGCGCGAACAGCGCCAGCGTCGTCAGGGAGAACACCGCCGACGTCTCGCCGAGGCCGGTGCCCAGCTCGTCGCGCATCGGCAGCAGGAACGCGCTGAAGCTGTAGGCGACCCCGAAACCCGTGAACATCGCCAGAAAGGCCACCGCGCACATGCGCCAGGCCTGGACCCCGTCCCGCTGCAGCTCTGCCATGCGGGCAACCTAAGGCCACTTGACACGCAGCCCTTCTATGTCAGGCTCCGTGGCGTGAGTCACACCCGTACGGCCTTGCTGGACGCCGCTCACGCCGCCGTGGTCGGGCCGGGGTGGGCGAAGGTGCGCATGGCCGACGTCGCCGCGGCGGCGGGGGTCAGCCGGCAGACGCTCTACGCGGAGTTCGGCTCCAAGGACGGCCTGGCCCAGGCTCTGGCCCTGCGCGAGGCGGCCCGGTTCGTCGACGGTGCCGAGTCGGTCCTGACCGGTCACGAGGGCACGCCCGCGGAGGCCGTCGCCGCCTGCACCGAGTGGACGCTGACCCAGGCCGCCGACGACCCGCTCATCAAGGCGGTGCTCACCGACGAGGGCGCCGACGGCCTCCTGCCGTTGCTCACCACCCGCTCCGAGCAGCTGCTCGGGGCGGTCGCCGACCGCAACGTCGCCTACCTCAGCGAGCACTGGCCCGGCCTGCCCGCGGACGAGCTGGCGTTCGTGGGCGACGTGCTCGTCCGGCTGACCGTCAGCCACATCGTCTCGCCCGCCGAGCCGCCCGCCGTGACCGCACGCCGCTTTGCCCATCTCGTGGACCGCTTGCTTCCGACCGACCTCACCTCTGGAGACGCCCGATGAGCACGTTCGACAAGTACGTCATCCCCACGACCGTCGACGCCACGTGGGATGTGCCCATGGCCGGCGACGCGCGGTTCACGTGGGAGTACGACAACGGGCGTGACCGGCTGCTCGCGCTGTACCAGAAGGGCAAGGACAAGCAGTGGGACCAGACGTCGCGCATCGACTGGTCGCTCGAGGTCGACCCCTACGACAGCCTGGGCCTGCCGGATGAGGTCTCGCCGATCTTCGGCTCACCCATCTGGGACAAGATGAGCGTCGGCCAGCGCGCCGAGCTCAAGCGCAACCAGGCGGCCTGGCAGTTCAGCCAGTTCCTGCACGGCGAGCAGGGCGCGATGATCTGCTCCGCGCGGATCGTGGAGTCGGTGCCCGACCTGGACTCCAAGTTCTACGCCGCGACGCAGACGATGGACGAGGCCCGTCACGCGGAGACCTACGCCCGCTTCCTGCAGGAGAAGATCGGCGTGGTCTTCCCCATCAACGACAACCTGGCGAAGCTGCTCGAGGAGACCCTGCGCGACAGCCGCTGGGACATGCCCTACCTCGGCATGCAGGTGCTCATCGAGGGCCTGGCGCTGGCGGCCTTCGGCCTGCTGCGCGACATGACCACCAAGCCGCTGCCCAAGCAGATCCTCGCCTACGTCATGCAGGACGAGGCCCGCCACGTCGCCTTCGGCCGGCTGGCCCTCAAGGACGCCTACAAGGAGCTGTCGAGCAAGGAGCGGGACGAGCGCGAGGAGTTCGTCGTGGAGGCCTGCTACCTCATGCGCGACCGCATCCGCGGGCGCGAGGTCTGGGAGACCGTCGGGCTGGACACCAAGGAGTGCGACGCCTACGTGGACCAGAGCGAGTTCCAGCAGATGTTCCGCAACCACCTGTTCACCCGCATCGTGCCGATCGTCAAGGACATCGGCCTGTGGGGGCCGAAGGTGCAGCGGGCCTACCACGACATGGGCGTGTTCGAGATGGGCGACGCCAACCTCGACCAGCTGATGAAGGGCGACGAGGACATCGCGGAGCAGATCGACCGCGAGAAGGCCGAGGCGCGCGAGGTCGAGGTCCGCATCGGCGAGATCGAGCAGACCATCCGGATCGGCGCGGACGAGGTTCCCGTCGCCGTCGACTGACGCCCCGCGGTCGCTCGGCCGGGTCGTACCGCTACGGTGCGACTCGGCCGAGCGAGCGCCCGGTCCGTCCTTTCGAGAGGCGACACGGTGAGCGTGCGCGGCAAGGCGTTCGTGGCCGGGGTGTTCGAGCACCCCCTGCGCGACATCCCTGACAGGTCGACGGCGCAGATCCACGCCGAGGTCGCGGTCGGCGCGCTGGCCGACGCGGGGCTGTCGATGTCCGACGTCGACGGCTACTTCTGCTCCGGCGACGCCCCAGGTTTCGGGCCGCTGTCCATGGCGGACCACCTCGGCCTCTCGCTGTCCTACATGGACACCCTGGAGATGGGCGGCTCGTCCTACGTCGGCCAGGTCGGCCACGCCGCCGCCGCGATCGCCGCCGGCAAGTGCTCGGTCGCGCTCATCACGCTGGCCGGCCGTCCGCGGCACGAGGCGGTCCGCCGCATGTCGGCGCTGCAGGACTCGCCGGAGGCGCCGTTCGAGCAGCCCTACGGCCCGACCACGGTCTCCATGTACGCGCTGGCGGCGCGGCGTCACATGCACGAGTACGGCACCACCAGCGAGCAGCTCGCCGAGGTGAAGGTGGCCGCCTCCCTGCACGCGCAGCACAACCCGAACGCGCTGCTGCGAAAGCCCGTCACGGTCGAGCAGGTCGTCGGCTCGCGCATGGTGTCGGACCCGCTGCACCTGCTCGACTGCTGCGTCGTCACCGACGGCGGCGGCGCGGTCGTCGTCGTCAGCCCCGAGATCGCGCGGTCCCTGCACCGGCCGGTCGCCAAGGTGCTCGGCCATGGCGAGGCGCCCAAGCACAGCAACGGCGGGCGGATCGACCTCACGCACACCGGGGCCCTGTGGTCGGGCCCGCGGGCCTTTCAGGAGGCCGGCGTGACCACGGCGGACATCGACTACGCGTCGATCTACGACTCGTTCACCATCACGGTGCTGCAGACCATCGAGGACCTCGGCTTCTGCGCCAAGGGCGAGGGGGGCCGCTTCGTGCTCGACGGGGCGCTGCAGGCGCCGTACGGGAAGCTGCCGTTCAACACCGACGGTGGCGGGCTGTGCAACAACCATCCGACCAACCGCGGCGGAATCACGAAGGTGGTGGAGGCGGTGCGCCAGCTGCGCGGCGAGGCCCATCCGGCGGTGCAGGTTCCCGACTGCCAGATCGCCCTGGCCCACGGCACCGGCGGCTCGCTGGGCACCCGGAGCGGGAGCGCGACGCTGGTCCTCGGGGTGGCGGACGCATGAGCAGCGGACTGCCTCTGGGCGTGCCCAAGCGCCAGCCCGAGACCGAACACTTCTGGAACGCGACCGCGCAGGGCCGGCTGCTGCTGCCCCGGTGCGACGACTGCGACAGCGTCTTCTGGTATCCGCGTGGCATCTGCCCGTTCTGCAGCTCGCTGCGCCTGTCCTGGGTGGAGGCCAGCGGCCGCGGCCGCATCTACTCCTGGACGTGGAACACCCGCGGTGAGGGCGACTTCTCCGGCGTCGGCCCGTATGCCATCGGCTACGTCGAGCTCGAGGAGGGTCCGCGGCTGATGACCAACTTCATCGACGTGGAGCCGTCGCAGCTCGCGGTGGACCTGCCCGTCACCGTCGTCTTCGAGGACACCGGCGAGGGCAGCTCGCTGCTCCGCTTCCGCCCGGCCTGACCGGGCTCCCGGCCGCACGGGCGGCGAGTGGCTCCCGGCGCGCGCACGCGCCGGGAGCGGCGCAGGGCGGCTAGATCCCGACGACCTGCTGCCACAGCGGCGGCGCGGACGGGTCGACCGCACGGGCGGCGAGCCGGTCGGCCCAGAAGCCCTCGGTGCCGCCCTCGTCGCGCCAGGCCCACAGCCGGGTGGTCGAGCGGTGCAGAGCGTGCTCGCGGGTGACGCCGATGCCGGCGACCAGCTGGTGGGCGATGGCCGCGATCCGGGTCGAGGCGTCGGCCGACACCACGCGGGCAGCCGCCACCGACGTCGCGGCGTACGAGGCGTCGCCGGACGCCGTCGCCAGCAGCGCCGCCTCGGCGCTGAGCGTGACGCTCGCGACCTCGCCGGCCAGCTCGGCCACGAGCTGCTGAACGGCCTGGAACTTCGCGATCGGCCGGCCGAACTGCTCGCGCTCCGAGACGTGGCGCAGCACCAGGTCGAGCGCGGTCTGGCCTGCCCCGGCGGCGAGGACGACGCGCGACAGCGCCCCCCGCAGGGCCAGCTCGGCCGCGACGGCGGGCTCGACGGCGGCCGCGGCCGTCGGGGAGACCCCGTCGAGGACGAGATCGTCGCGGGGCTCACCGGCCAGGTTGGTGCCCTCCGAGACGGCCGCGGTCGACGGGTCGACGACCACCACGACCGGACCGGACGGGCCGTCGGCCAGCAGCACGACCGACGACGCGATCCGGGCGTACGGGACCCGGCGCACCGTGCCGGTCAGCGCGCCCGACGCGTCGGCCGTGAGGCCGGCGCTGTCGAGCGCCGCGGTCAGCGGGCCCGAGGGGACCGGCAGCCCGGCGGCGCCCAGCAGCCAGGCGCCGACCAGGGCCGCCTCGGCGATCGGGACCCGCACCGCGCGGGCGCCGGCGACGCGCACGACCTCGGCAGCCTCGCGCAGCGTGCCGCCACCGCCACCCAGGGACTCCGGCACGTCGATGGTGGTGAGCCCCGACTCCTCGAGCGCCGCCCACGCGGCGGCGTCCCAGACGCCCTCCGCGGACGGCCCCGCCCCGAGAATGCTCTCCGCGGTCTCGGTCAGCGGACGCAGGTCCTGCGCAGAGGCGTTCATCGGACTCCCAGTCCACGGGCGACGACGCCGCGCAGGATCTCGTTGGTGCCGCCGCGCAGCGTGAAGCCGGGGGCGTGCAGGACGGCGGTCGCGAGCATGCTCGACAGCGGCGAGCCGGCGAGGTCCGGCACGTCGGGCACGACCCGACGGACCGCCTCGGTCAGCTGGCTCTCGAACCGGGTGCCGAGGTCCTTGACCAGCGCGGCCTCCACGTCGGGGCTCTGCCCGCTGGCGAGGGAGCCGCCGACGGCGAGCGACATCTGACGCAGCACGAACAGCCGGGCCACCAGGCTGCCGAGAACGCGTCGCGCATGCACGTCGTCGGGCAGCGTGCCGGCGCGGATGGCCTCGACCCACAGCAGCAGCAGCGGCACGGTGGACAGCACGCGCTCCGGCCCGCTGCGCTCGATCGCCAGCTCGCTGGTGCACTGCTTCCAGCCGTCGCCGACGCTGCCGAGCACGTCCTCGTCCGGAACGAAGACGTCGGTGAACACCACCTCGTTGAAGTGGTGCTTGCCGTCCAGGCTGATGATCGGTCGGATCTCGACCCCGTCGCTGTGCAGGTCGATGATGAACTGGCTGAGCCCGGCGTGACGCGCGCTGTCCTCCCGCGGAGAGGTGCGCAGCAGCGCGATCATCCGGTGCGCGATGTGCGCGCCCGAGGTCCAGATCTTCGCCCCGTTGACCCGCCAGCCCCCGTCGACCTTCTCGCCGCGGGTGCGCACCGACGCGAGGTCGGAGCCGGTGTCCGGCTCGCTCATGCCGATCGCGAAGTACAGCTCACCGCGGGCGATGCCCGGCACGAACCGCTGCTTCTGCTCCTCGGTGCCCCACTTGAGGATGCTGGGCGCCATCTGGCGCTCGGCGATCCAGTGCGCGGCGACCGGGGCGCCCGCAGCGAGCAGCTCCTCGGTGACGGCGAAGCGGTCCAGCGCGCTGGCGCCGCGGCCGCCGTACTGCTCGGGGTAGCTCATGCCGAGCCACCCCCTGGCGCCGAGCGCCCGGCTCAGGTCCAGGTCGACCCCGCCCAGCCAGGTGTCCACGGCGGGCACGAAGGCCCCCCGCTCCACCTCGCCGCGCAGGAACGCGCGGACCTCGAGCCGGAGCGCGCGGGTGCTCTCGGGCAGTGCGTGTGCGGCGAGCCTCATGCGTGGGGATACCTCACGGTTGCCGGGCCAGGGTCGGGGGCTGCGGCGGCCGTCAGACCGCCGGGCTGCCCGTGGCGTAGATGGTCTGGCCGGTGACGAAGCCGGACTCGGGCGACGCCAGGAAGGCGATGACCGCGGCGATGTCCTCGGGCTGGCCGATGCGCTTGACGGCGGCGCGCTCGCTGGCGGCCGCAACCAGGTCGTCCCACGAGCCGCCGGTCTTCTCGGTGATGGCCTTGGTCATGGCCGTCTCGACGAAGCCGGGGGCGACGCAGTTGGCCGTGATGCCGTACGGGCCGAACTCGATGGCCAGGGTACGGGCCAGGCCCTGCAGGCCCGCCTTGGCGGCCGAGTAGTTGGCCTGGCCACGGTTGCCGAGCGCCGAGCGGGACGACAGGAAGATGATGCGGCCGAACTTGTTCTTGACCATGCTCTCCGACGCGGCCTGCGTGACGTAGAAGCTGCCGGTCAGGTGGGTGGCCAGGACGAGGTCCCAGTCGTCGTCGCCCATCTTGTAGAACAGGCCGTCCCGGGTGACGCCGGCGTTGTTGACGACGATGTCGATCTTGCCGAAGCGGCCGACCGCCTCGTCGACCGCGTGCTTGACCTCCGCGCGGCTGGTGATGTCCGCGGCGACGCCCAGACCCTCCGTCGGCAGGCCCTCGACCGCCTTCTTGGCGCCGGCGGCGTCCAGGTCGAGGGCGATCACGTTCGCGCCGTCCTCGGACAGGCGCCGCACCGTGGCGGCCCCGATCCCCTGCGCGCCACCGGTCACCAGTGCGACCCGACCATCCAGCTTGCCTGCCACGTGCGTCCTCTCGTCGTGCGTTGATCTGTCAGGACAGTCCTACAGGGCCCGGGTACGGGCCGCGCGCAGGGGTCAGAGCCCGATGCGGTCGGCCAGCCGCGCGCGCTGCGCCGCCGGGCCACCCAGCAGACCGGAGTCGGCCCAGGCGCGGCGGAAGTACAGGTGGGCGTCCTGCTCCCAGGTGAAGCCGATGCCGCCGAGAACCTGGATGGTCCAGTTGGCCGCGAAGGTGAACGCCTCGGACGCCTCCGCCTTGGCCAGCGGGCCCACCGTGGACAGCTCGGCGCTGCCGCCGTCGGCGACCATCACGGCGTACTGCGCGGCGGCGCGGGCGCCGTCCAGCGCGATCAACATCTCGGCGCACTTGTGCTTGATCGCCTGGAACGAGCCGATCGGCCGGTTGAACTGCATGCGGTCCTTGGCGTAGGCCACCGCCATCGTCAGGCAGGCCTCGGTGCCGCCGACCATCTCGCTGGCGAGCAGCGCGCAGAACAGGTCGACCAGCTCGTCGAGCGCGCCGGGAGCCGGGTCGCCGAGGGCGACCGCGGGCGTGCCGTCCAGGACGACCTCGGCGACCGGGCGGGTCAGGTCCAGGGCGTGCTGGCGCGTGCGGGTCAGGCCGGCCGCATCGCCCTGCACGACGTAGAGCCGGGCGTCGCCGGTCGGGGCGTCGGCGCCGACCGCGCTGACCAGGAGCACGTCGGCGCTGTGCCCGTGCTCGACCAGGGTCTTCCTGCCGGTGAGCGTCACCTGGTCGCCGCGCGACACCGCCGTCGTCGCCAGGCCGCGCGTGCCGGTCGGGCTGGCCACCTCGATCGTCGCGAGGGTCACGACCGCCTCGCCGGAGGCGATCCGCGGCAGGAGGTCGGCCTGCAGCTCGGGGCTGCCCAGGCGCTGGATCGCCAGCGAGGCGAACAGCCCGGCGAGGTACGGGGAGGACGACAGCGCGCGGCCGGTCTCCTCGAGCACGACCGCCGGCTCCAGGAGCCCGGTGCCGGAGCCGCCGTGCTCCTCGGCGATGTGCAGCCCGGGCAGGCCGAGCTGCTCGCTCATCTGCTTCCAGACCAGCGGGTCGTACCCGAGATCGGTCTCGGAGGCGGCGCGCACCGACGACAGCGGCGCCTTCTCGGTGAGGAAGCGACGCAGCGAGGAGCGGAACTCCTCCTGGTCCTTGCTGAAGGCGAAGTCCATGTCAGCCTCTCGAGCCGGCGAGGTCGCGGAACGGGCCGGCGTCCAGGCGCGGCTCCTTGGGCAGGCCGAGCAGCTGCTCGCCGATGATGTTGCGCTGAATCTGCGAGCTGCCGGCGTAGATCGTGCCGGCGCGGGCGGACATGAAGGTCTCGACCCACGACAGCGGGGAGTTCTCCGTGCCGGCCTCGGGCATCTGCAGCAGCCCGCCGGTCGCCTGGCCGGTCGGCGCCAGGGCCTCCGGGCCGAGGATCTCGATGGCCAGCTCGGTGTAGGCCTGGGCGAACTCCGACCAGATGACCTTGCTGATGGAGGCCTCGGGGCCGGGCCGCCCGCCGTTGAGCAGGCGCGACAGCGAGATCAGGCCGCGGTAGCGCATGACCTCCACCCGGCTGTGGCACCAGGCCAGCCGCTCGCGGATGCGCGGGTCCTCGGTGAGGCCCCGCTCGCGCGCCAGCGCGACCAGCCGGTCCAGGTCACCGCGGAAACGGATCGCGTCCGTGGTGGCGCCGACGCCGCGCTCGAAGCCCAGCAGCGCCATCGCCGTGCGCCAGCCGTCGTTGACCCCGCCGACGACCTCGTGGGAGGCGGTCCGCGCGTCGGTGAAGAAGACCTCGTTGAACAGCGCGTAGCCGGCCATGTTGACGATCGGCCGGACCTCGACGCCCGGCTGGTCCATCGGGACCAGCAGGAAGGTGATGCCCTTGTGCTTGGCCGCCGACGGGTCGGTGCGGGCGAGCACGAAGATGTGGTCGGCGAGGTGGCCGGACGACGTCCACGTCTTCTGCCCGTTGATCACCCACTCGTCGCCGTCGAGGACGGCGGAGGTGCGGATGCCGGCCAGGTCGGAGCCGGCGTCCGGCTCGGAGTAGCCCTGGCACCAGCGCTGCTCGCCGGACAGGATCCGGGGCAGGTAGTGCTTCTTCTGCTCCTCGGTGCCCAGGTGGATCAGCGTGTTGCCGAGCATGCCGATGCCGAAGCCGTCGTTCTCACTGCCCTGGGGCGCCCCCGCACGGGCGAACTCCTCGGCCAGCACCACCTGCTCGACCAGGCTCAGCCCGGCGCCGCCGTACTCCTTGGGCCAGGACACCGCGAGCATCTGGTGCTCGGCGAGCGTGCGGCGCCACGACTCCCGGAACTGCTCCCGCTCCTCCTCGGCGAGCGCTCCGAGCCCGGTCCAGCCGGCAGGCAGGTTCTCGCCGAGAAAGGCCCGGACGCGCTCGCGGAACGCCTCGGCCTCCGGCGGGTAGGTGATGTCCATGCCCGGACCGTATCGGAGTCCGTGTGGCGCACGACACCCTCCCCGGGGGCTACCGCTCGCGACCGGGGCCGGGCGAGGGCCGCCGGCGGGACCGGGTCACGACCGGGCTCCCAGGTACTCGACGAACCACTGCACGGCGGCCGGGTCGTCGACCGCGCCGAGGTTGAGCGCCTTGTCGACCGGGACGCCCTGCGCCATGCGCTTGAGGGGCACCTCGAGCTTCTTGCCGGTCGTCGTGTGCGGCACCGCGGGCACGGCGATGACCTCGTCCGGCACGTGCCGCGGGGACGCCCCCTCGCGCACCGCCGTCTTGATGGCCGTGACGAGCGCGTCGTCCAGCTCGACGCCGGGCGCCAGGCGTACGAACAGCGGCAACCAGTAGCCGCCGTCCGGCGTCTCGACGCCCAGCACCAGCGCCTCGTCGATCTCCGCCATCGCCTCGACGGCGGCGTAGATGTCCGCGCTGCCCATGCGCACGCCGTGGCGGTTCAGGGTGGAGTCCGAGCGGCCGTGCACGACGGTCGTCCCGCGCGAGGTCAGCGTCATCCAGTCGCCGTGGCGCCACACGCCGGGATAGACGTCGAAGTACGCGCTGCGGTAGCGCGCGCCGTCGTCGTCGCCCCAGATGCCGAGCGGCATCGACGGCATGGGCGCCAGCACGACCAGCTCGCCGACCTCGTCGACCAGCGACCCGCCCTGCTCGTCCCAGGACTCGGCGTGAATGCCCAGGCCCCGGCAGGACATCTCCCCGGCGGTGACCGGGTGCCAGGGCGAGTCGCAGACCAGCGCGGCGGCAAAATCGGTGCCGCCGCTGATGACGTGCATCGCCAGGTCCTCGGCGACGTTGTCGTAGACCCAGCGAAAGGACGAGGCGGGCAGCGGCGAGCCGGTGACGCCCAGTGCCCGCAACGACGACAGGTCGTGCTCCGTGCCGGGACGGCGGCCGGCCTTCTCCGACGCCAGCAGATAGCCGGGGCTGGTGCCCAGCAGGGTCACCCGGTGCTGCGCCGCCAGCTGCCAGAGCCGGTCCTCGTCCGGCCACAGCGGGCTGCCGTCGTAGAGCACGCCGGTCGCGCCGAGCAGCATCCCGCTGAGCACGGCGTTCCACATGATCCAGCTGGTCGAGGTGTACCAGAAGTAGCGGTCGTCCTCGCGCACGTCGTACTGCAGGCCCTGCTGCATGTAGGCCATCACCAGCGCACCGACGTGGCTGTGCAGCAGGCCCTTGGGCAGCCCGGTGGTGCCTGAGCTGTAGACGACCCACAGCGGCGCCTCGGCCTCCAGCGGGGCGAACTGCGGCTCCCGGGGCCCGGCCGTCGCCTCGGCCCACGGCACCACGCGCAGCCCCTGCCGCTGCAGCGGCGGCCCGTCCAGGATCGGCACGTGCACCACGGCCTGCACGGTCGGCAGGCCGTCGAGCAGCTCGCCGACCGCCTCGCGGCGGTCCCGGGCCTTGCCGCCGAACCGGTAGCCGTCCGCGGTGACGAGCACCGTCGGGGCGAGCTGGGCGAACCGGTCGACGGCGCTCTGCGGGCCGATGTCGGGCGCGCACGCCGACCAGACGGCGCCCAGCGACGCGCACGCCAGCATGCCGACGACCGCGGCCGGGGTGTTGGGCAGGTAGCCGACGACGCGGTCGCCCTGCCGGACGCCGAGGCCGGTCAGGGTCGCGGCCAGCGCGCCGACTCGCCCGCGCAGCTCGTCCCAGGTGACCTCGACCGGCGGCCCCTCCTCGCCCAGCGACAGCAGCGCGATGCCGCTGCCACGGGTGCGCAGCAGGTGCTCGGCGAAGTTCAGCCGGGCACCCGGGAACCACTGCGCTCCGGGCATCTCGCGGGTCGTGAGCACCTGCTCGTACGGCGTGCCGGCCTGGATGTCGAACACGTCCCAGACCAGCGCCCAGAAGTCCTCGAGGTGCTCGACCGACCAGCGCCACAGCGCGTCGTAGCCGGCGACGCCGGGCTCCACGGCCAGCCCGTGGCGGGCGCGGACCTGCTCCGCGAACGCGGTCAGCCGCGACCGCGCCATGCGCTCGGCAGACGGCTGCCACAGCACGGTTCCGGTCTCCTGCTCGCCCATGGGCGCCTCCTGCTCGGTCGGTGCGACAGCAGACCACGACCGCCGGTCGGGCAGGATGGTGCCGGTGACCGAGCACATGCACAGCAGGGACCTCAGCGCGCTCCGGGTGGAGCTCGACGCGATCGACCGCGGGCTGGTCGAGCTGATCGCCCGCCGGCTGGAGGTCGTCGCCGCGGTCGGCGCCGCCAAGGCCGGCACCGACTCGCCGGTGCGTGACGTCGGCCGCGAGCGCGCCGTCCTGGACGGGGTGGCGGCCGTGGCGGAGGAGCTCGGCGTCTCGACCGACCTGGTGCGCCGGATCTTCCGCGAGATCATCGGCCATGCCGTCGACCGGCAGGTGGCCGAGCTGCAGGACAACGCCGCCGGTCCGCTGCTCGTCGGCTTCCAGGGCGTCGAGCACGCGTTCAGCCACCTGGCGGCGAAGAAGCACGCGGCCGGCCGCGGGTGGGACGCCAGCTACGTCGGCTTTCCGAGCTTCGCCGAGGTGGTGGCCGCCCTGACCAGCGGCGCCTGCGACGTGGCGGTCCTGCCGATCGAGAACACCACGGCCGGCAGCATCAACCAGGTCTACGACCTGCTGCAGAGCGCCGACGTCGCCGTGGTGGGCGAGGAGACCTGGCGGGTCGACCACTGCCTGGCCACGGTCCAGGACGTGCCGCTGTCGCGGCTCACCCACGTGCTGTCGCACCCGCAGGGGCTGGAGCAGTGCGCGGCATTCCTGCGGTCGCTGCGCGGGGCGGTCCCGGTGCACAGCTTCGACACCGCGGAGGCCATGCGCACGGTCGCCGAGAAGGGCGACCCGGCGTACGCCGCGATCGGCTCGGCGGAGGCCGCCGAGGCGCACGGCCTGGTGGTCCTGCGGCGCGGCATCACCGACCAGGAACTGAACTTCACCCGCTTTCTCGTGCTGGCCCGCGAGCCGGTCGCGGTCGCCCCGCGGGTGCCCAGCAAGACCAGCATGGTGCTGGTGACCCGGCACGAGGAGGGCGCGCTGGTGCGCTGCCTCGAGGTGCTGGCCCGGGGCGAGCACTCCATGACCAAGCTGGAGTCGCGGCCGCGGCCGGGGCGGCCGTTCGAGTACCTGTTCTTCCTCGACGTCGAGGGCAACGTGGCGGAGCCGCGCACCCAGGCCGTGCTCGAGGAGCTGCGCCAGGTGGCCCTGCAGCTCAAGGTGCTGGGCAGCTATCCGGCCAAGGTCGTGCGCGCCGACGCGGCGCCGGAGGCCGACGCGTTCGAAGCGGTGGTGGTCCCGCCCGGCACTCCCTAGGGTGCGGGCCATGACGACCCCCACCGACGACGTCCGGCGAGCCCGCTCCCAGGGGCTCGGCGACCTCCTGCGACGCAGCGCCCTGCGCTACCCGGACAAGACCGCGGTGGTGGCCGGCGACGTGCGGGCGACCTTCGCGGACTTCGACGCCGCCGTCGACCGGCTGGCCGCGTCCCTCGCGGGCGCCGGGCTGGCCCAGGGCGACCGGCTCGCCCTGCTGTCGCACAACTGCTGGGAGTACGGCCTGCTCGCCTTCGCGACGGCCCGGGTCGGCGTGGTGCTCGTGCCGGTGAACTTCATGCTCGGCGCGGTCGAGATCGCCTACATCCTCGAGCACTCCGGGGCGACCGGGCTGGTCGTCGAGGACGCGCTCGCCTCCGTGGCCGAGCAGGCGCTGGCCCTCACCCCGCAGGACGTGCCGGTGCGCGGCTGGATCGGCGCCGACCCGGCCGACGGGTGGCAGCCGGTGAGCGCCTGGGTCGCCGACGGCGGCACCCCGCCGGAGGTGCTCGTCGGCGACGACGACCCCATCCGGCTCATGTACACCAGCGGAACCGAGTCGCGGCCCAAGGGCGCGGTGCTGACGAGCCGGTCGCTGGTGGCGCAGTACGTCAGCTGCATCGTCGACGGCGGCATGACCTCCGACGACATCGAGGTGCACGCGCTGCCGATGTACCACTGCGCGCAGCTGGACTGCTTCTTCGGCCCGGACGTCTACCTCGGCGCGACCAGCATCGTGCTACCCGGGCCCGACCCCGTCGCGCTGCTGCGCACCCTCGCCGCCGAGCGGGTGACCAAGCTGTTCTGCCCGCCGACGGTGTGGATCTCGCTGCTGCGGCACCCGGACTTCGACACCACCGACCTGTCCAGCCTGCGCAAGGGCTACTACGGGGCGTCGCCGATGCCGGTCGAGGTGCTGCGCGAGCTTCAGCGCCGGCTGCCCGACGTGCGGCTGTGGAACTTCTACGGGCAGACCGAGATGGCACCGCTCGCGACGATCCTGCGGCCCGAGGAGCAGCTGGAGCGGGCCGGCTCGGCCGGCCGGCCGGCCCTCAACGTGGAGACCCGGCTGGTCGACGACGACGGCAACCCGGTGCCGCCGGGCACCGTCGGCGAGATCGTCCACCGCAGCCCGCAGGCCACGCTCGGCTACTGGCGGGACGAGGCGAAGACGGCGGACGCCTTCCGCGACGGGTGGTTCCACTCCGGCGACCTGGGCGTGATGACCGAGGACGGCTACCTGTCGGTCGTCGACCGGAAGAAGGACATGATCAAGACCGGCGGCGAGAACGTCGCGAGCCGCGAGGTCGAGGAGGTCGTCTACGCCCTCGACGGCGTCGCCGAGGTCGCCGTCTTCGGGCTGCCCGACCCCAAGTGGATCGAAGCCGTGACGGCCGCCGTCGTCGCCAAGCCCGGGGCGCAGCTCGACGAGGCAGCGGTCATCGCGCACTGCCGCGCGCATCTGGCGGCGTACAAGTGCCCGAAGCGGGTCGTCCTCGTCGACGCTCTGCCGAAGAACCCCAGCGGGAAGATCCTCAAGCGAGACCTGCGGGAGCAGCTGGGCGCCTAAGGTCCGCGCCATGAGCGACTTCGACGCGTGCGCCCAAGCCGAGCTCGTCCGCACCGGGCAGGCCTCCCCGGCCGAGCTGGTCGACGAGGCCATCAGCCGGATCGAGCAGTACGAGCCGTCCGTCCATGCGCTGGTGCGCGACCGGTTCGAGCAGGCCAGGGAGCAGGCCCGCGGCGACCTGCCGGACGGGCCGTTCCGCGGGGTGCCGCTGCTGCTCAAGGACCTGGGCTGCCACCTGGCCGGCGAGGCGACGCACTACGGCGCGGGCTTCCTGCGCGACGCCGACTGGCGGGCGCCGGTGGACAGCCACCTCGGACGGGCGTTCACGGACGCCGGCTTCGTGCTGCTCGGCCGCACCGCCACGCCCGAGTTCGGCACCACCATCACCACGGAGTCGCGGGCGTACGGCGCGACGCGCAACCCGTACGACCTGTCCCGCTCGACCGGCGGCTCGAGTGGCGGCTCGGCGGCGGCCGTGGCGTACGGCGGAGTCCCGGTGGCGCACGCCGGCGACGGCGGCGGCTCCATCCGCATTCCGGCCAGCGAGTGCGGGCTGGTCGGCCTCAAGCCCACCCGCGGCCGGGTCAGCCAGGGGCCGCAGGTCGGCGAGTCCTGGGCCGGCGCGACCGTCGACGGCTGCGTGACCCGCACGGTCCGGGACACCGCCGCGGTGCTCGACGTGGTGTCCCGGCCCATGCCGGGCGACCCGTACAGCGCGCCGCGGCCGGCCCGGCCGTTCGCCCAGGAGGTCGGCGCGGATCCGGGGCGGCTGCGCGTCGGGCTGCTCCCGGTGCCGCCGCAGGAGGACCTGGACGCCGACCCGGACTGCCAGCAGGCCGTGGAGGCCGCCGGCCGGCTGCTGCAGTCGCTCGGCCACACCGTCGAGCTGGCGCACCCGGCCGAGCTCGGCGCCAGCGAGTTCTCCCGCCACTTCGGGCGCACCGTCGGCGCGGACGTCGCGCTCATGGTGCAGCAGTTCGAGAAGGACCTGGGCCGCGAGATCGCCGACGAGGAGCTCGAGCCGCGCAACGCCGCCTACCGCGGCATGGGCCGGGCGATGCGCGCGACCGCCTACCTCGAGAGCCGGGCCTGGCTCGGCGTGTTCAGCCGCCGGGTGGCCGCCTGGTGGGCCACGCCGGAGGAGGGCGGGGAGGGCTTCGACGTGCTGGTCACGCCGGTCCTGGGCACGCCGCCCCCGCCGATCGACTGGGTCGGCGCGGACGGGGACCTGGCCGTCAGCGCCCAGCGGGTGCGGGCGCTGATGCCCTACACGGCGCAGTTCAACGTGACCGGCCAGCCGGCCGTCTCGCTGCCGCTGCACACCACCGCGGACGGGCTGCCGGTCGGCGTGCAGTTCGTCGGGGCGTACGGCCGGGAGGACCTGTTGCTGCGGCTGGCCAGCCAGCTGGAGCAGGCGGCGCCGTGGCGCGACCGGCGGCCGCCTCTTCCCGCCTGACCCTGTCGCGGCCGCAGCCGGTAGGACATGCTGCCGACATGACAGCCACATCAACCGACGTCGACAGCCTGCTGGGACGGGTGCAGCAGCTGCTCGACGAGCACCCGCCGGCCACCACCGACCGCCTGGAGTTTCTGCGCGCGCAGTACGACGCCGGGCTCGCCTGGGTCCACTTCCCGCAGGGCCACGGCGGCCTGGGCCTGCCCCGCCTGCAGCAGCTCGCCGTGGACGAGGCGCTCCGGCAGGCCGGCGCGCCGACCAACAACCCGCGCAGCATCGGCATCGGCCTCGGCATGGCCGCCCCGACCATTCTCGCCTTCGGCAACGAGGAGCAGAGGACGCGCTGGCTGCGCCCGCTGTGGACCGGCGAGCAGGTGTGGTGCCAGCTGTTCAGCGAGCCCGGCGCCGGCTCGGACCTGGCCGCCCTGGGCACCCGCGCGGTGCGCGAGGCCGACGGCTGGATCGTCAACGGCCAGAAGGTCTGGACCTCGATGGCCCACGAGGCCGACTGGGGGATCCTGGTGACCCGCACCGATCCGGACGTGCCCAAGCACCGCGGCATGACCTACTTCGGCTGCAACATGCACGACCCGGGCGTCGAGGTCCGGCCGCTGCGCCAGGCCACCGGCGAGGCGGAGTTCAACGAGGTCTTCCTGACCGACGTCCGCATCCCGGACACCGACCGGATCGGCGAGGTCGGCGACGGCTGGCGGGTCGCCACCGGCACGCTGATGAACGAGCGCGTCGCCATCGGCAACGCCTCCGCGCCGCGCGAGGGCGGCATGCTGGGCATGGTGACGCAGGCCTGGCGCGACCGGCCCGAGGCCCGCACGCCCGGCCTGCACGCCGACCTGATGGACCTGTGGGTTCGCGCCGAGGGCACCCGCATCACGGGTGAGCGGCTGCGTCAGCAGATGACCGCCGGCCAGCCCGGCCCGGAGGGCTCGGCCGCCAAGCTGATGTTCTCCGACCTCAACCAGGCGCTGTCCGGCCTGCTGCTCGAGGTGCTCGGCGAGGACGGCCTGGCCTATGACGACTGGACGATGCGCCGACCGACGGAGGTGAACTTCTCGGGCGCGCGCTCCGGCTACAGCTACCTGCGCGCGAAGGGCAACTCGATCGAGGGCGGCACCACCGAGATCCTGCTCAACATCGTTGCCGAGCGCGTGCTCGGCCTGCCCGGCGAAGTCCGCGTCGACAAGGACCAGCCCTGGAAGGACCTCCCCCGATGAGCGGACCTGTCGTCGCGAGCGCCTTTCCGTCGTTGCTGCACGGCGAGCACGAGCAGGAGCTGCGGGCCAGCGTCCGCCGGCTGCTGACCGACCGGGCCGAGTGGCGCTCGGTCCTGGCCCGCACCGAGAGCGACGCCCCGCAGGATCTGGCCACCTGGCAGCTGCTGGCCAGCCAGACCGGCATCGCGGCCCTGCCCGTGCCGGAGGAGCTCGGCGGCGCCGGCGCGTCCTGGCGCGAGACCGCCACCGTGGCCGAGGAGCTGGGCCGGTCCATCGCGCCGGTGCCGTTCCTCGGCAGCGCCGTGCTGGCCACGGCGGCGCTGCTGTCGGCCGGCGAGACCCAGCTGCTCGCCCAGCTGGCCTCCGGGGAGCGCACCGCGACGCTCGCCGTGCCGCTGTCGACCTGGCCGGGCTCCGACCGGGCCTGGACCGTCACCGCCTCCGGCAGCGCGCTCACCGGGACCGTCACCAGCGTCGTCGACGCGCGGGAGGCCGACGTCGTGCTGGTGCCCGCCGACGGCCCGGACGGCCCCTCGCTGTGGGCCGTCGAGCAGTTCGACGTCAGCCCGCGCACCTCGCTGGACATGACGCGTCCGCTGGGTGACGTGACGCTCACCGGCGCGACCGGCCGCCTCGTCGCCTCCGGCCAGGCCGCCCGCACGGCGGTCGACGACGCGCTCACGGTGGGCGCCGCGATGCTCGCCTCGGAGCAGCTCGGCCTGGCCGAGCAGTGCCTGGACACCACGGTGGCCTACGTCAAGACGCGCTTCCAGTTCGGCCGGCCGATCGGCTCCTATCAGGGCCTGAAGCACCGCCTGGCCAACCTCTACGTCGAGGTGACCCGCGCCCGCGCGGTGGCTCGCTACGCCGCGGCGTGCGTGGCCCACGGCGACCCGGACACGGCGGTGGCGGTCGCGGTGGCCGCCTCCCTGTGCTCCGACGTCGCGGTGCTCGCGGCCGAGGAGTGCGTGCAGATGCACGGCGGCATCGGGTTCACCTGGGAGCACCCGGCCCACCTGTGGCTCAAGCGGGCCAAGGCCGACCAGATCGCCCTCGGCACGCCGGACCGCCACCAGGGCACGCTGGCCGGCCTCGTCGAGCTCCCGGTCGCCTAGTCAGTCCCGCGGCTGCGCCGGCAGGGCGTCCACCTCGACGCCCTGCTGGTGCAGCATCGCCTCGACGACCGTGCACACCGTCTCGACGACGACCACCCGTGCGGTGCGCTTGTCGTCGGCCGGCACCACATGCCACGGCGCGTGCGGCGAGTCGGTGCGGTCGAGCATCTGCTCGACGGCAGCCTCGTACTCCGCGCGCTTGGCGCGGTTGCGCCAGTCGTCCTCGGTGAGCTTCCACGCCTTGAGCGGGTCGTCGCGCCGGGCCTCGAACCGGCGCAGCTGCTCCTCGTCCGAGACGTGCATCCAGAACTTCACGAGCAGCATGCCCTCGGCGGCCAGGGTGCGCTCGAACGCGACGATCTCGTCGTAGGCACGCTCCCACTGCTCCTCGGTGGCCAAGCCCTCGACCCGCTCGACGAGAACCCGGCCGTACCAGGAGCGGTCCAGGACCGTCATGCCGCCCCAGCCGGGCAGCACCGGCCAGAACCGCCACAGGAAGTGGTGCCGCCTCTCGTCCGGCGTCGGCGCGGCGAACTGCGCGACGCGCACGTGGCGCGGGTCGAGCGGCTCGACCAGCCGCTTGAGGGCACCGCCCTTGCCCGAGGCGTCCCAGCCCTCGAAGACCACGCACAGCGGCGGCCCGAGGCGGTGCTCGCCGACCTGCCCGCCGATCTGCCCGCCGAGCAGCAGTCGCAGCTGCAGCAGGCGGGTCTGGGCCGCGGCCAGCCGCCTGCCGGCTTGCTTTCTCTTGAGAGTGTCGGTCAGGTCCACGTCAGCGAGCCGCATGTGTGTGCTGCTGCCCCCGGGCGGGTGGCCGTACTCCCGGCGCTCGCGCAGCGGCTCCCCGGCGGACGTGCTCGCCTGATCCGCCGCGGCCGGCTGCGCAGGGGTCTACCGTGCATCCCGTGGCGGACATGGAGAAGCACAAGAGGTTGTCGTCGGCGGAGCGGGAGAAGCTCGGCGCCCGCCTGGAGAAGGCGTACGCCAAGGGCGTCAGCATCGCCGCGCTGGCCGAGGAGCAGGGCACCAGCGCCGGGCGCGTGCGGCTGATCCTGCTCGAGCGCGGCGTGACGCTGCGCCCGCGCGGGGGCAACACCCGCAAGCCCGATCCGGAGCGCCAGAAGAGGGCGAAGTCCATCGCCAGCGAGTACGCCTCCGGCGCCTCGCTGTCCCAGCTGGCGGCCAACCACAACATCAGCGCGTCCACGGCACGCGGCCTGGTGCTGGCAGCCGGCGGAGCCCTGCGCGCGCGCGGCGGGTCCAAGGCGGCGTCCAAGGGCTGAGCGCCTTCGTGACACCGACCATCGAGGTCCGGCGTGCCCGCACGTCCGACGTGCCCGGCGTGCGCGCGCTCGTCGACCGCTACTCGCCCGACCGGCGGCTGCTGGCGAAGGCGACCGTCACGCTGTACGAGGACGTGCAGGAGTTCTTCGTCGCGGTGGAGGCGGCCGAGGACGGGGCCGAGACGGTCGTCGGGTGCGGCGCCCTGCACGTGCTGTGGGCGGACCTCGCCGAGGTGCGCACCCTCGCGGTCGCCCCGTCGCTGCGGGGCACCGGTGTGGGCGGCCACCTCCTGGAGCGGCTGCTCGAGCAGGCCCGCGACCTCGGCGTGCGACGGGTGTTCTGCCTGACGTTCGAGACCGCGTTCTTCGGCCGGCACGGCTTCCAGCCGGTGTCGCAGGTGCTCGTCGACAGCGGCGTGCACGAGGAGTTGCTGCAGTCGCTGGACGAGGGCGTCGCGGAGTTCCTCGATCTGGCCCGCGTGCGGCCCAACACTCTGGGCAACACCCGCATGCTCTGCGTTCTCGCCCCCGACCCGAGCTCCTAGGCACCGGGGGCGGCCCGGTCCGCCACTCCACCGGCGGCGGGCATTGCCAAGCCCGCCGCACGGGTGGACAGTGCGACCCCGCATCGGGGGGTGCGCACACAGGCCTGCCGGCCGGTGCGCGCAGGTCCCCGCGGGACCTTGGGGGGACCTGATGCCGCCACGCAGGCGCAGGGACGCGCTGAACTTCTCGCCCGATCCGCGCGGCCTGCTGCCGGCCGTCGGCGCGCCGGAGGACGCCGGCCCGTCGCACGCGTTCCGGGTGCAGCGCGGCGCCGACCTGGTCAACCTGCAGGTGCGGGCGTACGGGCTCGAGCTGGTCGCCGACGACGACGGCCCCGCGCTCGTGCCCGGCGACGCAGGCGGTCGGCTGGAGGTCGGCTTTCCGTTCCAGCACGTCGGCGAGCAGGCCTTCTACGAGGACGGCGACCCGGGCGGTCCCGGCACCGAGACGCCCGCCCCGCCGCCGGTGCGCGCCCTGGCGGCGTACGGCAGCCGGCTGGTCTTCGCGGTGCCGGCCGGCGAGCGGATCGCCTATGGCATCGAGGGAGTTCTCGACGCGATGGCGCGGCTCGCCCTGGTCGTGGTGCCCCTGGCGACGCCCCGGCCACCGCTGCGGTGGGGCCCGCGCGAGCTGTCCGACGCGGTCGTGCTGCCCGGTGGCCTCGCCCTCGCTGCGTCCGCGGAGGGCCTGGGCCTGACCCGCGTCGACACGGCGTTCGCCGGCCCGGCCTGGAGCACGCGTGAGCTGCTCCGGGCCGGGGCGCACGTGCGGGCGGCGC